>DAINRZ010000101.1:0-9486 GCA_036741575.1 Kapaibacterium sp. (SeqCode) | reverse complement strand
ATGAGCTGTGATTACTGTTCATCGTCCCAACATCCTTCGATCGAATTGGCTATTGTGTGTTTTGCCGTATGCGGAATTTATTTCGGCGAGCGAATTCTTGTGCTTGCCGACTATAACTTCCTTATCGTTGCCCCAAAGCATTAATATATCTTCGTCAAAGTTTTTCTGCAGGTATTCTTCGGTTGAGATATTAAAATACGGCTCGGTAGATGTATTGTATATGCAAAGCATATTATTTGTTCCCGATAATTAAATAAATCATTTTTTGTTTATAAGGCATTTTAGACGAATAGTGAAGTATGTTTAGTTAAAAATAAAAAATAAATGCCCGATACCACCGTGGTATCGGACACTTAAAAGAGTCTGGCAGTCAGCGGGTTTCAGTTATGAATTTTTGGATGCTATTGCCTGTTTTTCAACTTTAATCTTTACGCCTTCGGCTATCTGTATTTCAAACCTGTTGCCGTCGATATCTACTACTTTGCCGTGAATACCTGATGTAGTTATAATATTGTCGCCTCTGTGAATGCTGTCGAGCATGGCCTGGTGTGCTTTTGCCCGCTTTTGCTGTGGCCTTATCATAAGGAAGTACATTATCAGGATGATGGCGCCGAACATAATTAATGTGGGAAGCATAGATTCGAAACCGCCTCCGCCTTTTCCATCGGATGGGGGCATCATTGCTAATGTAGCCGGGAAATTTTCAAACATCTTAAGTCCTTTAAATATTTACAAATTAATTAGTATCTTCTTTATAGTTTTCCAAAAATTCGCTTTTCCACTGACGATACTCGCCTGCGAGTATTTTCTCGCGTGCGGTGCCGACTAACCACTTATAGAAAGCAAGATTGTGGTGGGTTGCAATTTGCAGGCCCAGTATTTCTCCCGCCTTGAACAAGTGCCTCAGATAAGCCAGCGAATAATTTACGCTTGCATAAGAACCTGTTTTTTCGTCAATTGGTTCATCCGAGTATGCAAATTTAGCATTTTTTATGTTAATTTTTCCTTTTGTTGTAAATAATTGCCCGTTGCGTGCATTTCGTGTTGGCAGGACACAGTCGAACATATCGATCCCCAATTCTATGCATTCCAGGATATTCTGCGGTGTGCCTACACCCATCAGGTACCTTGCTTTGCCTTTTGGGAGCATTTCGGCAGAGAGGCCGGCAATTTCGTACATAAGTTCCGCCGGCTCGCCGACGGAAAGGCCGCCGATGGCATATCCGTCAAAACCAATATCTATTACTTTATTAAGGTAGTCTTTTCTTAAATCGGGATACATGCTGCCCTGGCCGATGGAAAACTGGAACTGCCTTTTGCCGTATAGGGGCCCGGATGCATTGAACGATTCCCGCGAGCGTTTTGCCCAGCTAAAAGACAAGTCCGCCGATTTCTTTGCCTGGATGTAATCTGCGGGGTAGGGCGTGCATTCGTCGAGTACCATCATAATATCGGAACCTATGAACCTTTGAATTTCGACTACTTTTTCGGGCGAAAAAAAGTGGCTGGAACCATCAATATGAGATTTGAAAGCCACCCCGTCATCTGTAATTTTCCTAAGCTCCTGCAAAGAAAATACCTGGTAGCCTCCGCTGTCAGTTAGTATTGCTCCGCCCCAGGACATGAATCCGTGCAGCCCGCCGAAATTGTTTAATATATCAGTACCCGGTTTCAGATACAGATGATAAGTGTTCGAAAGTATTAATCCATAGCCGATTTCTTTTATTTCTCTTTGGCTGATTGCTTTAACGGTGCCTTGTGTGCCGACGGGCATAAACGCAGGGGTAGGGATTACACCCCTGTCGGTTTGCAGAAGTCCAGCACGTGCATTCGTAATTTCGTCGGCTTTTACTAATTCGAATAGTTCTTTCATACGCTAAACCGTCCTGATTCTTGAAATATATGCCCTGACAATATTTTTTGCCGTTAATGACAACGCAACGCCTGCGGTGTCGGCTGCCAGGTCCCAGATATCGGCATCGCGCCCGGGGACAAAATACTGGTGTATTTCATCGCTCAATCCGAACAGGATACCTATTAAAAGAGTTACCAGCATTAGGTTTTTATCATCGATTCCCTGCTTTATGGCAATGACTGCTGTAAGGGTAAAAATGCCGTAAATGAAAAACGCTTTCAGGTGCAGCAGTTTATCCCAGAATTTAAATCCTAAATCGATAAATTCCGGCTGTGGAAAGTTCGATAAAGTAAATATCGCTATGGAATATACTATCAGCGGCGCTATCAGGATAAGTTTTTTTGGGCTGCTATTCACTGTGCACCCTGTGGAACACATACTTCAGTGAATCTGTTAAATCTGCTGCGGCAAGGGTTTCCATCGAGTATTTTTCCGCATAATAATCGCCTGCTGCGGCATGCAAAAAAGCGCCTGCCACAGCCGAGTCGAAGGTGGAAATTCCCTGCGCTGCCAAGGCTGCAATAATCCCTGCCAGGACGTCGCCGCTGCCTCCGGTGGCCATCCCCGGATTTCCGTTTATATTTAAAAACGCATTTTCCGGATTGGCAATTATTACGGGTACATGTTTCAGAAGGATCGTGCAGCCCAGCCTTCCAGCCCATTCCCTTGCAGTGGCAAGCGAATTCCTCTCGATAAAATCCCTTTCGAGGCCGGTTATTCGTGAAAATTCTCCGCAATGAGGAGTTATTATAATATTTTCCTTAAGTTTTGTCCTTTTTCCTATTGCCCTAAGTCCGTCGGCATCGATAATAACAGGTAAGTTTTTTGGCACGCCTGCAATTAATTTTTTTACAAGGCCGGTAGTTTCCGCATTATCTCCCAGGCCAGGGCCGATAACGAGTGCATCCGACTTTTCGGCTTCGCGGAGAATCCCGGTTAAATTGCCGGCGGCAATAGTACCGTCCTTAGTCGAATCGAGCAATGCAGGTATTACTTCGGGCTTTAGTGCATTGTGAACCGAGGTAGTCATTAGCCTGACAAGGCCTGCACCGGCAGCCACAGCCGCATTGGCGGCCAGTGCAGCAGCACCGGGATAGCTGTGCGAGCCAGCAATAATCAGCGCTTTTCCGTAATCGAATTTGGAGCTAATCCGTTTCCTGGCTGGTAATATGTATTTTAAGTCGTCAAAGTCTGCACAATAAGTATTGCAAAAGGCATCTGCCACAGACCGGGGCACGCCGAGCGAGGCAACGAATATTTTCCCGCTGGCCGCAGGCCCTTCGCTCAGCAACATTCCGGTTTTTACTGCAAACATTGTAATTGTATAGTCTGCTGTGAATACATCTTTGTGTGCTGCCCCTGTTTCTGTATTCAGGCCGGTGGGGGCGTCTATTGCAATTTTGATTGCCTCGGCGTTATTGGCCTTTTGCAACAGAGGTATAACCATACCCCTTAGGTTTTCGGAGCCTCCCACGCCAATCATGGCATCAATCAGAATATCGCAGTCAAATTCAATATTTGCGATTTGTTCGGGGCTTTCTACTTGGACAATAGTAGTAATGCACTTTTTGAGCGCTTCGTAATTTGTCCTTGTTTCCGGGCTCATGGATTCCAGCCGCCCGAGCCAAAAAACGAAAACATCTGCGTAATCGAGCAGGTGGCGCGCCAGTGCAAAACCGTCGCCACCGTTGTTCCCGCTGCCGCAGAGAAATATTGCCAGAGGCTTTTCGGGCTTGTCGGGCAAAATATGTTCGAGTATAATGCCTGCGCTCGAGTGCGCGGCATTCTCCATCAGCAGCGCCCCCGGCAAGCCTATATCGTTTATGGAAGCCGAATCGGCCGCTCTCATTTGCCCGGGCGTAAGTACGTGAATCATAACAATATTCTTTGATTTCTTTTACTTAATAAAATGTAAAATTAATAAACTTATTTCAATTGATATTCAAGAAACATATTTTACCTTTTTGCGTATATTTGATATTTTGAAGTATGTCAGTGTAATAGTTTGATAATCGATAAAAAAATCAGGGCGAGTTTTCTGTTATATGCCATTCTTGTAATAATTCTTACAAGAATTGCAGGCGATGTCATTTTATTCCTGATTCACCAGTTCTCGCCTTCTACCCCGACATTATGGAAAGGCTTTACTGCAATTTCGCTGACAGTTGCACTATTCCTCTATTTTTTCAGGGAAGGGTTTACTGCCAAAAAAACTGTGCAAACCGATTTTGCAGGCGAGTTCATGCGCGACCTCAAATTTGTTTTGCTGTTCATTTTTATACTGCAGTTTTCAAAGCTTTTAATTATCGAGAATCCTCAGCGGATAGACAGAAATTTATTTGCCCTGATATTCAGCGACCTGCAGTCGATATTCTCCATATTCGTGTCTGTTTATTACTATTGGTTTTTCAATAAGTGGCAGAGAATCCACCGGCATATACGCACGCGGGTTTATATGAAGATAATCAATATCTGCTTAGTAATACTGATATTGCTTTTCCCGCTTTTCGACCATTCGGTCATAAGTGTTACGGGCCAAAGAGTGCCCGAAGAATTCCAGGAGATAATCAGGGTTGCTACGTTTGTAACACTTATTGCCATGCTGTATTTTGTATTGCTGATTTCCAGGAAAAACGAATGGATAGCAATCCTGCCCAAAAAGAAGAAACTTAATTTTCTATTACTCCTGCTTTTTACTTTCATAATGTTTATCGTATTCGATATCACCCACGACAGCAAAGACGAGCTTTACAGGACATTGTATTACTTTTCGCCTTTCAGCGCCAGGTTCATATATATAAATGTATTTATACTGACGGTTTTCTTTCTCAGGCTGATATTAACTACGCTTGGCTCGCTGCCCACAGCCGAGATCGTGGAGCACCAGACACAGGAAATCCAGTCGCTGACATACCTGAGCAAAGTGCTGGCAGTAAACAGGGATATTAATACCATAGTCGAAAGCGTCACGGAAATGGCCCTGAGGGCCAGCGGCGGCTCTGCTGCCTGGCTCGAGAAATATAACGGCGAAGAAAAACCGGAGCTGATATCACTGAAGTTTATCAGCGAATCGTTTGTAAGGGAATTGCATGAGAAATACAAGCTCGATGGTGTATTGCGCGAGCTGAAAGAACCACTGCTTGTCGAATCCATTCCCGAAGAAAAGGACTCCGTGGGCGAATCGGGAGAGTATTCATTCTTTGCCAAGTCGATGATAGCTGTGCCGATATTTGCCGGCGGACAGCGTTACGGAACCCTTGTTGTATTCCATCCCGAGGAATACGGTTTTAATATTGAAAGGCTGAAGGTACTTTCTTCTTTCAACGACAATATTGCGATAGCTATCGAGAATACCAGGCTGATTTCGGATTCCATCGAAAAGGAAAAGTACAAAAAGGAGCTTAAACTGGCGCGCGACATGCAGATGAAGCTATTGCCCCAGGAGCTGCCTGAAATCGAAAATTATGATATTGCAGCTTACACCAAGCCTGCCGAAGAAGTCGGCGGCGACTTTTACGATATGGGACAGTTGAAGAACGGAAAATACTGCATATTAATCGGAGACGTTTCGGGCAAAGGTATCAGCGCTGCTTTCTATATGGCCCAGTTAAAAGGCATAGTGCTGGCGGTGGCAAAAGAATCCGAAAGCGGGCGCGACCTGCTCGTAAGGCTAAACGATACCCTTTACGGTAATATGGATAAAAGGATGTATATCACTCTGAGTGCCATTGTTATCGAGGACCGCGCCGGCAGCCTGACCCTTGCACGAGCCGGCCACTTGCCGGGGCTTATGGTCGGCGGCGGCAAATGCGAACTGATAAAACCTCCCGGCCTGGGGCTTGGCCTTAAAGAAAACGGTTTCTTCAGCAAATATATCAGCGAGCAAAAATTTTCTCTTGCTGAAAATGAGGCATTAGTCCTTATTACCGACGGAGTTAACGAAGTACGCAACGAAACCGGCGATGAACTGGGATTAAATAATTTGAAACTTTTTCTGGAAAATCAAGTATATATAACCAGTAAGGAATATATTGGCGGAATTAATGAATATGTTACAAAATATATGGGAAACAATATACAGCATGACGACATTACAATTATTTCTCTCGTCTATAAAGGAGAAGTACAATAAAAACTGCATATTTTTGTATATTGATAATTTGTAAATTATTCATTTAATTGATTGGAGAAAATCAATGCCATTAGCAAATTTCGAAATATCAAAACAGACGAGAGAAGGTATTGATTGTATTTATTTGAAGGGATACCTCGATGCCCATACTGCACCCGAGCTCGAAAATGCCATCAGCGAATCGGTTGCAGGCGGCAACAACAGGATAATTATTAATTTCAGGGACCTGGACTATATCAGCAGCGCTGGGCTTGGTGTTTTTATGGCATTTATCGAAGATGTCAGAGAAAAAGGCGGGGATTTAAAAATGGCCGAAATGAAACCGCGAGTGTTCAATGTTTTCGATTTACTCGGCTTTCCGGTCTTATTCGATATTATGGAAAATGAAACTTTGGCAATGGAAAAATTTAAATCGGTTAAGTAGATAAAATGAAAAGTAAGAAGAAGGGTAATGACCAACTGGCTTTCAGAAGCGATTATGCAGAACTGCAGCGCATCAGGGAGTATATTGTCAAAAATGCATTATCCTTTGGGTTCGACGATTCCGAAGCAAACAGGATTTCGCTGGCTGTGGACGAAGCCTGCTCCAACCTAATAAAATATGCCTATAAACTCGATAATAACAGGATTATCAAATTGGAGGTCGAAACCAATAAAAAGGTTTTCATTATAAAAATAAAAGACGACGGCAATCCTTTCAACCCTCTCGAAGTGCCGCCGCAAGATATGAAAGAATATATAGAACAGCTCAGGAAAGGCGGCCTGGGCATACATATTATCAGGTCTGTAATGGATGACATCAGTTATTATCCCTCAGGCAAAAACCAACCGGAAAATGTGCTGAAACTACAAAAATCTCTTAATTGACTACCTCGTAGCAAGTTTCGGGGTATCTTTGAAGTATAATCTGTTTATCTGAATAAACTTCGGGAAATTAAACCCACAATGTGGGATTAAAAAATTTTTTTTATTTTGATACTTCTTTATTTTAATTTTATAAGAACTAATTTAAAAATAAATTAATTTTTTATTTTAATTATGAAAGCTTTAATCATAATGGGCGGCCTGGCGCTTGGAATCATTGTAGGCCTGCTGCCCGGAATAAATAAACCTACGCCGGTATGGTGGCGCTTTATAATAATGGTTCTAATCACCGCAACTATTTTCCTGAACCTAATGCCCCCCCTGGCAGGTACTCTCGAAGAAGTGAAGTTCCTGACAGGCAAGGTGGAATATGAGTCGCTCCCAGTATTGATCAAATACCACAATACCGGCAGCGAGCTTCCTGCTCCCGACTCTGAAGGTATGATTGCCGTTCCGATAAGCAATGCTGCTGCCGAGAAGCCATCAGCAAGTATGCTGATTCCTGCCGGATTAATCGACAAGAATATCAGTCCTGCCGATGAAGTGCTTGTAAATATAAAGTATTCGCAGGCTAAAAAGGCATTTGAATATGCCTCCACTACAGCTGTCAATCCATCGCTGGTATTGCCGTATATTGGCGGATTGAAAGACAGGATAAGGATAATGAATTTCCACGTACCCGTTGCATGGGTGACGGTGCTTGCTTATCTTGTCTCGATGATTTATGCGATAATGTACCTCCGGAAAAGGGACCTCGAATACGATACAAAAGCCGTGGCAGCAGCTATGCTCGGCACCATGTTCTGTATACTGGCAACAGTTACCGGCATGATCTGGGCAAAATTCAACTGGGGTTCGTTCTGGAACTGGGACCCGCGCGAGGTATCGATTTTCATACTTCTGCTGATATATTTTGCTTATTTCTCGCTTCGGGCGGCAATAGATAACGAGCAGACCAAAGCAAGGCTCAGCGCAGTTTATTCGATTATTGCATTTATTACTGTTCCTTTCCTTGTTTTTATCTTGCCCAGGCTGCAGGACAGCCTGCACCCCGGTTCGAAATCGGACGGCAATATGGGGCCGGTGCTAAGTTCTGGCGCCGATATGCTCAATCCCGTCATGCAGGTGAACTTTGGGATAGCCCTTGCAGGATTTACCATGCTGTTCTTCTGGCTGCTGAACCTGACCTACAGGTATAAGAAACTTAATAATGATATTGTTAAATTTAATCAATAGATTACTATGGATTTTTTTAGAGATAATTCGATATATGTTGTCCTGCTGATAGTCCTGATTATCTGGCTGGGCATTTCGGTATGGCTTTTCGTCGTCGAACGCGGAGTCCGCAAGGCCGAGAAAAAAATGGAAAGCCTAAATCTGATAAGAAAAGAATAATTTATAAATTACTAATTAGCAGGCAATAATGGAAAAAATTACCGTATTGGGGGCCGGTTATGTAGGCAGCGCAATTGCAAAAGATTTATCGGCGAAATTTGATGTAACATCAGCCGATAAAAACCCGAATGCATTGGAATCCCTGGCCGGTTTAAAAAATATCAGGACTGTTGAAGCCGACATTTCAGACAGGCAGTCCCTGAGTAAGCTAATTGCCGGTTCGGAGCTGGTTGTATCGGCAGTGCCGGGATTTATCGGCTTCGAAGTGCTGAAAACGGTTATTGAAGCCGGTAAAAACGTTGTAGATATTTCGTTTTTCCCCGAGGATGCCTTCGAGCTCGATTCAATGGCAAAGAAAAATGATGTTACTGCCATTGTCGATTGCGGAGTGGCGCCGGGCTTGCCAAATATTATAGCAGGATACCATTACCACAGGATGTCTATCGATACTCTGGAGTTCCAGGTGGGAGGCCTGCCGTTCGAGCGCTCGCTGCCCTACCAGTACAAAGCGCCGTTTTCGCCTTCGGATGTACTCGAGGAATATACCAGGCCTGCAAGGTATGTGGAAAAAGGGAAAATTGTAACCAAACCGGCGCTTTCGGAGCCTGAACTGATTTATTTCGACGGCATAGGCACTTTGGAGGGATTCCTGACCGACGGCTTGCGTTCTCTGATAAAAACCCTGCAGATCCCGAATATGAAGGAAAAAACGCTAAGATACCCCGGCCATATTAAAAATATACAATTGCTTATCGATACCGGATTACTCGGGACAAATCCCATTGACTTTATGGGGGTTGAGATTAAGCCTATCGATTTCACATCCAAACTGCTGTTCGACAAATGGAAACTGCTGCCCGAGGACAAAGAGTTTACAATTATGCAGATAAAAATCACCGGCCTGGAAAACGAAAAAACAGTAAGCTACAGCTATTATTTGTTCGATAAATATCACGAATCTACAAAAACGAGCTCTATGGCAAGGACGACAGGTTATACTGCAACTGCCGCCGCAAATATGTTTATGAGCGGGCTGTTTGCCGAAAAGGGCATAATACCGCCTGAATTTATCGGCAAAAGCAAAGCCTGTTATGATTATATAATCGATTACCTGAAAAATCGCGAAGTCTATATTTATGATTCAAAACAGGTGATTGAAGATTAGGATTATTTTCGTAAT
>DAINRZ010000100.1:0-9515 GCA_036741575.1 Kapaibacterium sp. (SeqCode) | reverse complement strand
GAGAATAATTCAATACCAGTGGTACCAAGACCAACTTTAAAGATAACAAAAGAACTATTGGAAACTAACAAATTAAATCCTGAAGTTTTGGAATATTTTATTGATAAGAAAGTTGGCTTTTTTACTGATGAGACTGAAAATTTGCGAAATAAAGTTGACCATGCCATTGTTGATGAGAACAGTTCCGTCTACAATTTTTACAATTTTGACGAAATGTCAGCATATTTGGAAATAAGCAGTGTTGTCAATTTAGCAGATTTGTTAGCCCATGAAGTTTTAATAATTGAATTCGATTACTTAGAGAGAATTCGGAAATTAGTGAATCCTGTTCCATAAAATTTTCGTGCACCACTGTTCAAATCAAAATAGTTCTGCTAATAAAAAATGCTGTGCTTATACACTGTGAAAAACTTTTTTAAATGTCATTTATCTATGTAGTGAGTAATCAATTAATTATAAGATTTGAAATATTGTTTTAAATGGTAAATTAACAATCAAGATTTTCTAAACATTTATTCCTATTAAAACATTTGTTAACAGTGCTTCAATTTCAGGTCTGTATTTATTAAGATTGGAAACTCCATTTCATTACTTTTCTTACACCTGGAACGAATCCTCATACCAAATTTCTTTTGAAAAAACACAGTAATTCATTCCATTTTCCGGAAGCAGAAACAATTCCTATCCAAACACGTATTATCTTTTTTAAAAAAGGGTGATTATGAAATATGAAAACTAAAATGAATAAAAATGCAGTTTTACTAATCGTCATTGCTTCACTGTTATCGGTTGTAAGCAAGGCACAAACACAAAATTTTATGACAACTAAACAGATCACAATCAGGGAAAACAAAGTTGAAATCACTTATTTTCAACAAGGCCAAGGCGATAGAACTCTCCTCTTTTTGCACGGCTGGTGTATCGACGGAATGTATTGGAAAAATCAAGTTGATTATTTTTCTAAAACTTACAATGTTATAGCGATAGACCTGCCGGGCTTTGGCAAATCCAAAGCCGAAAGGTCCAACTGGACAATTGAAGAATACGCCAATGATGTAACTGCATTGATTGATTCATTGAACCTAAAAAATGTTGTAATCATAGGGCATTCAATGGCCGGCGAAATTATGCTGCAAACAGCATTAACCAACAATCCGAAAGTTATAGGCGTTGTTGGTGTGGACAATTTTAAATTTATCGACGTTGAATTTACTCCGGAACAAATGAAACAAATGACCGACTTTTTCCCGATGCTTGAAAAGGATTTTAAAAATTCAGCGCCTTTCTATGCAGATTTGATGCTTTTTCACCCCACAACCCCTAAGGAGGTGAAAGACAGAGTAAAAACTGATTTTGCTAACAGCGACCCCGTTATCGGCTATGGTACATTTATTAACCAAATGCAATTTGCATTTGCAGATGCACAAAGATTAGAGCAGCTTAATTACAAGCTGCATTTGATAAACAGCGATGGTTTTCCAACAAACGAAACCGGATTGAAAAACCATTGTAAAAATAGTTTTCAAGTGGAAACTATCTCTGCAACCGGACATTATCCAATGATAGAAAAACCTGCAGAATTTAACCTGATATTAGAAAAAGTGCTGACAGGTATGAAATAAACTGCTGCTAACAACAGAAACCGGGAGCTGTAGGTCAAAGGCTTGGCGTACCTGACTGGTTCCCTATGCCCTAAGATGTACCGGGCCACATGGCCAGCCGCATTATCAACGAAGCTGGCGGCATCAACCGAGTAGTTTATTGCATTACGAGCAGGCTTTCAGGAATGTTAGAATGGGAGAAGAGTCTATTACGAATTGGGAATGTGAAAATTTCAAAATTTGGCATTTTAAGTTTGCAAATATTATAAGCTAACAACATGCAAGTCATTATCGAAGTATGAGTACAAAATTTGAGGTTTTTTTGGGTTATAGTATGCCTTGAGGGGAAATTTGCCGAAATACAATTCACCATTAACATTTATCTTTTATTTATTAATTTTTTTTCATAAATTAGTCAAAGGCTATTAATCAGCTTGTGTAAAATTGAAGTTGGCATTTAATTTGTCGATAGCTGTTGAAAATGGATTTTTATAAATTAGGCAATAAGATATTAATGGAGAATAAGATTTATGAATAATAATAATACCCCCAAGACAATATTCCCTATTATTTTTTTCCTATTATTAATAGTTTACAGCTTGCCCTCAGCCGAACATGCAAGATATACCCCGAATGCCGGCTCTTTCTTTGTCGAAAACGCCGGGCAGTGGGATTCACAGGCAAGGTTTCTGGCTCGGTCTGCAGGAAGGGATGTATGGATTTCGAGCAATGGAATTACATTTGATTATTACAGGCTGGCAGGCAGGGTAATAAACGCTGCCGACAGTCCAAACCACGATAAAATGGCCGAAATACGGAAGGACAGGACAGGGCATGTAATCAAGATGAATTTCAGGGGAAGCCTCGGGACTTCTGCTGTTTCAGGAATTGATAAGCAAAAAGCGTATTACAATTATTTTATTGGCAATAATCCGGAAAAATGGAAATCGAATGTTGGCATTTATAGCACTGTAAAAATCGAAAACCTGTATAAGAATATCGATGCCGTAGTTTACTACGACGGCTTGTCTGTCAGGTACGACTTCAAGCTGCGGCCTGGCGGAAATCCCGGCGATATAGTTATCGAGTTCGCCGGACAGGATAAAATAGAAGTAAACAAACAGGGACACCTGGAAATATCAACATCTTTGGGTGAAGTGCAGCACAACAGCATATATGCCTACCAGTTGGAAGGCGGCAGGGAAATTCCTGTGGAATGCAGCTTCAGGCAGGAAGGCAAATTCATGAAGTTCTCGCTTGGCGAATATGATAAGTCCAAAGAATTAATAATCGATCCGCTGGTATATTCTACTTTTGTAGGGCCGGCAGTCAATTCTATTGACCAGCTCGGCATGGGGATGGCTACATCGGGAAATGCAGTTTACCTAACGGGCACGGCTTCGTCTGCCGGTTTCCCGGTAACAGCCGGGGCATACTCCAACGGTGTGTCAATATCTAACAATTACCATGTTTTTGTCAGCAAAATTATCCCCGACAAGAGCCTTCCTGCTGGGCAACAACTTGTTTTTTCTACCTTTTTCGGCGGCAAAGAAAATGATTTTGGATACGATATAGTATTGGACAAGGACAACGACATATACTTAACCGGCACAACGTCATCAGCCGATTTCCCGATTACAGCCAATACATTCGACAAAAACGGCGGCTGGAACGATATATTAAATAAGAAAATCGGTGACGGTTTTATTGCCAAACTTTCAGCCGACGGCAAGAACCTGAACTATTCGACATTTATAGGAGAGGACAGGTATTTCTACACTACCTCGATAGATGTGGACGCTAATAAAATGGTTTATGTAACCGGTTATTCCAATTGTACATTTTTTAAGCCGTCTCAGAATGCAGGTTACTTTGTAAACAGAGGCGAAGGCACTGACTGGGACATAATAATGCTGAAGCTGGATTTAAGCGCAGGAACAAACGGGCTGCTGTATTTTTCATTCTACGGAGGCAACCAGCACGACGAAGGATATAAAATTAAAGCATTCGATAACGGCAGCATATATATTACAGGCCAGTCCAAATCGCCAAATTTCCCGGTTACATCAGGTACTGCCCCGGCAAATGCGATACCCGACGTTTTCGTCCTCAAGATGGATTTTAGTAAATCCGGTGCCGAAAGCCGTTTGAATTCTTTAATATTTGGCGGCTCCGATATTGATATCGCTTATGACATGGCTGCAGATAATAGTGAAAATTTATATATTACCGGATATACGGTTTCCAAAAATTTCCCTGTGACAGCAGAAGCATTCTACAATACGAACAATGGGGATAAAGATATATTTTTATCCAAAGTTGATTTTACGAAGCCTGATCCACTGATTTTTTCGAGTTACCTTGGCGGCAAACAGGGCGATATAGCTTATTCGATAGCAATTGACAATATATCGAATATATTCCTGACCGGATCTACATCATCGACTAACTACCCAACAACGGCAGGGGCATTCGGTAAGCAGCTCTCAGGTCAGTCCGACGCAGTAATAACAAAAGTTAAACTGCTTGGCGATCCTCCTTACTCAGTATCGTATTCGAGTTATATGGGGGGTACAAACGACGAAGCAGGTGTGGCCATCGGCTTCATGGCCGATCAGGGAGTCGCACTTGCCGGAATTACAAAAAGTGAGGATTTCCCGGTATCGCTGCGGGCATTCAACAATACAGGCTTTAAAGATACCAATACGGTATTCCTGACTAAACTGGATGTAATAAATGATCCCCTTTCTTTTGATGTTGATTTGGATACTGTAATATGCTCCGATAATCCTGCGAATATCGGTATTAAAGGCGAAATCTCAGGCGGTTCAGGTAACTATTCATATTCCTGGTTCCCTGTTGATTATTTAGATAATCCATTTGTAAAAAATCCGGCACTTCTTGTTCAAACTGACACAGTCAGGATTCTGTATTACTACCTTGAAGTAAAGGACAATACCACTGGCGTAACCGATGAAAAAAGAATAAAGATCACAGTTATGCCTTCGCCGAAGCCGGTAATTAATGAAACAGGAAATAAAATATTCTGCATGGGCAAAGACCTAATTACATATACAACAACTCCCGCCAATGGAGTAACCTGCGAATGGCAGGCAACCAATTGCACACCTGCAGGAAATCCGCCTTATACGGGCAACAGTATTAGTGTTGTATTCAATAAAGCCGGAACAGCAAAAATAAAGCTTGTGCAAATATTCACTGCAACGAAATGCAGCAATTTCACTGAAATGGACATAACGGTAAATCCTACACCAGATGCTAAAATTTTCGGTGATGCAGAGGTATGCTCCGGCTGCGATGCCGGTTACTCAACACAACAAGCAGACACACTTGGTTATAAATGGTCTGCAGAAAATGGTGTAATAAAAAACGGGGCGGATAATAAAAACACAGTCGATATTACCTGGAACGACGTAGGCGAAGGAGGCGGAAAAGTTACTTTGATTGTAACGAATATAAAGACAGGCTGCAGCGATACAGCTCAGTTAGATATTAAAATAACAGCCTTGCCAAAGCCAACCATTCTGGGGGAAGTATCCGTCTGCACAGGAGATACAGTTACTTACTCTACACCCCAGAAACCAGAAGCTGTAAATAAATGGAAAGCTACCGGAGGCTTGCTAATTGGCCCCGATAACGGTCTGGAAGCCAAAGTTTTATGGAATGCATCCGGCGCTGCCAAAATTGAGCTCAACCAGAAAATCCAAAGCAAAAATTATGATGAAACTACAGAAATGCCGGTAACAATTCACGACAGGCCCAATCCTGGTATAACCGGTGCGAATACCACAGGGATTGGTGACTTAGTTAGGTACTCCGTCGCAAACAATCCTGATTTCGAATATCAGTGGCTTCTCGTGCCTGCGGGTATGGGCGTAATTAAATCAGCTTCTGAATATGAAACTGATATAACCTGGGCAGCTCCCGGGACAGCAAGATTAATTGTAGTGGTTACTAACCAATTCGGATGTATTGGGACAGATACCCTTATAGTGAACATTAATTCAAATATAATTAAAGTAAGCGGCCCGGCAGATGCCTGCGAAGGCGAAGAATACACATATTCAACCAACAGTTTTTCTAATGCCTCAATATCATGGGCAGCCGTTAATGGTAATATTATAACCGGACAGGGTACAAATACTGTAACAGTGCAGTGGAATTTAACCGGCAATGCTTCCGTGAAAGCAACTCATACATTTACCGCAGAAGGAACAAAAGCAGAGACATCCCTTGGCGTTACAGTCAATCCAAAACCGGCAAAACCGGTAATTACCAGAGCCGGCGCCAGTCTGGAGAAGTTGGTTTCAAGTTCGGCAACAGGCAACCAATGGTACAAAGAAGGAGTTATTATAACCGGCGCCAATGGGCAGGAATACATCCCTGAAGGAGCTTCCACTGCAAATTATACCGTAAGAGTGAAAAATCAGTTCGGATGCGAGATCGAGTCTGAACCATTCACATTTGGGCCTATAAAGACTACGGCAGAACTGTTAATCAGGGCAAATCCGGCGATAGCTACTGACGGTGAAAAGGTAAATATCGAAATTGTTATTATTAATCCAAAAGAACTGAATGATGTAAATGCAGCAAAATCAATAGGTATTCAGTTAATTATGAAAGCCGGTATTCTAATACCTAACGATACAAAATACATAGGTACAAAATCGGGAGAAGACCGAATTGTGCAAATGAATATCCCTATTCCTGCTAATGCGGCTTCGGGCCAGGTGTTATCTTCATTTTCATGCACTGCAGTATTGGACGCTTTCGAATCCACTGAAATAGCCCCTGCAGCAATTACACCTGCTGGTGGGATGATTACATTTACAAATGTGACAAAAGGCGAGTTTATTCTTGCTAACGTCTGCCACGAAGGAGGCAAGCCAAGGCTGGTCAATTCATCGGGCAAGCTGGAACTGCTCAATATTGCGCCGAATCCCGCGGGTAATTCATTCGAAGCAGAATTTGAGACGATTGAAAACGGTATGCACAGGCTTTACCTTGTTAATTCCATGGGCACTGCTGAATACCCCCTAATGTCTGCTGAATTAAAGAAAGGCAGGTACATGCAGTTATTCTCTACCGAAGGTATCCCTTCGGGCGCTTATGTACTGATTTTCGAAACGCCGTACACTTCCAAAAACGTTAAAATCAATATTACCAAATAAAAGAACTGGATATCGAGGATAATATGTACAGATTAATATTAATCATATTTCTTTATTCTTTAAGCACTTCGCATGGGCAAAAAGTCATTACAAACTATGGCATGGAACGCGAAAAATTTGTCCGCGATTCTATTAAGGCTATCGACGCCTTGCCCTACAATCCTATGCAATGGGGATTCTTAGCTGATTTAAACCTGAACGGCCACAATCCGGATTTCAGGAAACTACCTGGTGTGCCTAATTGCTGCCCCAAATACGATAAGGGTTCCGGTACAGGATTCTCGTTGGGCGGCTTGATTCAATTCCCTTTATCCACAAGCCTTAATTTACATTTCAGGCTCGGATATTCCGATATTGGAGGAAAACTGACAGGCGATGAAGTGAAGGAATTCAGCAATCCTGATAATAACGGCACTATTGCCGGTGTAATCAGGCACACAATTGAGGCGGGACTAACGGTGCTTACCCTTGAACCGGGGATAGATTTTAAATTGCTAGGCGATTTTTATATCGGCGCCGGATTGGATGCCGGCTTGCTGATGACAAAAACTTTCGGGCAAAAAGAGGAGATTGTCTCACCTGCCGACAGGATTACTTATGCAAACGGCGCTAAATCATATCTCGTCAACAGCGGGGATATACCCGATGCCCCTGCCCTGATGCTGGCACTGACTGGCAGGCTTTACTACGAATTGCCGCTTAACGAAAACAATACACTAAGGCTTGTACCTGAGATTTCTTATTCGCTCGGGCTGACATCCATTGTGGATTCGGCTTCATATTCGTGGAAAATTAATCCGCTGAAATTTGGCCTGGCTTTAAAATTCTCGCCCGAAAAAACCGACGAGCCGCCACTGAGGGATTACAGGTACAAACCGGAAATTGATACAATAACATTACCAAATCAGATAGTTACGTCAAATACTTTTAAAAAGGGTACACCGGCGCTAACCCGAGACTCATCGGTTGTATTCAGCGAATATTTTAACCGAAACCTTGTAGTAATTACTAACAAAGAAATCCGTACCGATACAATTTTTACTCCTAAAGCGCCGGATATTATCGCTGGTTTGGACCTGACCGGCATCGACGAAAACGGCAATCCTGTCAGCGCCGATAAGCTTTATGTGGAAGAAATAGTTACCGAGACAAAAAATTTCCCTCTGCTAAATTACATCTTTTTCGATGAAGATTCCTACACACTGCCACAGAGATATAAGCAAAGGAGCGCCGAATCAGCAAAATCATTCGATCCCGAAGACCTCGACGTCTATGAAACCCTTCCGATTTATTACGAACTGCTTAATATAATCGGTGCAAGGCTAAATAAAAAACCAGAAGCTAATATCACTATTATTGCTCTCCGAATGACTTTGGGAAATAAAGCAGAAGATGAAAGCCTGCCCAGAAAAAGGGCCGAAACAGTGAAGAATTACCTGATTGAAACATGGGAAATCGCACCAGCAAGAATTGAAATTAAATATCGCGATGAAAAACTTAAGCAGAATGCAGGAACAGAGAAAATCGAAGAAAGCCGCAGGGTGGAAATTATTGCCGACGACCCGGAAATCCTCAATCCAATATTCAAACTAAGCGATACCTCTGCCGTAGCAAAGCCTGCTGTTTGCAGGTTTACACCGAAAGTAACTTCTGAATGGGGGCTTAAATCTTGGAAAATATCGGCTTATCAGGGCGCTAAGGCATTGAAGGAAATACCCGGAGCCTGGGCAGTACCTGCATATATCGACTGGAATATAAACAGAGAAAAGAAAACCATCCCAAGAGACAGCAGGCCGGTTTATTACAGTATTGAAGTAACTGACGTGAACGGCAACAGCGCCAAATCACCGGAAAAATCGATTATTATCGATTATGTAACATTAAAAGATAAGATGAAAGGCCAGACTGAACAAAAAACCGTTGAAAGATACAACCTGATACTTTTCGACCTGGATAAATCGGTAATAAGGGGGACTAACAAAAGCATAGTAGAATTCATGAAGAATAGGATTACTCCGGAGGCTTATGTAAAAATCACCGGATACACCGACAAGCTCGGTAATCCCGAATACAACAGAAAGCTTTCGGAATCGAGGGCGAAAGCGACGGCTGCGGCAATGGAAATAATCCCCAATGAACTTAAAGGCGTCGGTGGAAGCGAACTGCTCTACGACAATTCCTTACCCGAGGGCAGGTTTTATTGCCGGACTGTCGAAGTCGTTATTACATCTGCTATTAAATAAAAATGTTTGATTTGACTAATAAAAATTCTATCTTTGAATAAATTTTCAGTTGTTAAAAAATTCAGAGGTAAGAATGGCTTGGTTCACAAGGTCGGCCAAAAACATACAGGAAACAAAACAGAAAGAAATGCCCGACGGGCTTTGGACAAAATGCCCCTCGTGCAATGAAGTGCTTTTTAAAAAGCAGCTCGAAGACGATTTATACACTTGTTTCGGATGCAATTACCATTTCAGGATTGGCAGCTCTCATTATATCGATATGCTTTTCGACGAAGGCAGCTTCACCGAAACAGATACTAACATCAGGCCGGCCGACCCGCTAACATTCACCGACAGCAAGCCATACACTAAGAGAATAGAAGAGGGCTATGCAAAATCGGGAGTAAACGAAGCGATAACAACTGGTTACGGTACAATAGAAGGCAGGTATGTTTCGTTCGGCTGCATGAACTTTAATTTCATCGGCGGCAGTATGGGTT
>DAINRZ010000099.1:0-9536 GCA_036741575.1 Kapaibacterium sp. (SeqCode) | reverse complement strand
AGATTTAATAGTTTGGAAAAACAATAATTTTCATAATTATTTAACATTTGCTTAATTTACATTTCCGTATGAGGCAATTTTTTTTTAAATGATTTATTCGAGAGGAAAAAAGGAAACATGAAAGCAAAAAAGGACAGCTATAAAATAGCATGGCTTCCCGGAGACGGAGTAGGCATCGAAGTACTCGAAGCCGCCAGAATAGTATTGGACAAACTGAACCTGAATGCCGAATACATTCACGGAGACATAGGTTGGGAGTTCTGGTGCACCGAGGGCGACGCACTTCCCCAGCGGACTATCGATTTATTAAACAGTGTAGATGCCGCAATGTTTGGGGCTATTACTTCCAAGCCGGTAAAAGCTGCCGAAGAAGAGTTAGTGCCGGAGCTAAAGGGAAAGAATCTGGTGTATCGCTCGCCAATTGTAAGGATGAGACAATTATTCGACCTTTATACCTGCCTGAGGCCAACTAAGGCTTACAAAGGTAACCCACTTAACTTCAGGGATAGTATCGATATAGTTGTTTTCAGGGAGAATACTGAAGACTTGTATTCAGGCGTTGAGTTCAACACTGTTCCCGATGAATTAGCAAAGACACTGTCATCCCTTTCTAAGCCATTTGCAAAGTTCTCCGGGCTGAAGGGCGAAGAATATTCCATATCATGCAAGATTAATACAAAAACCGGATGTGAACGCATTATCAGGGCTGCTTTCGATTTTGCTGCCAAAAACGGCAGGAAGAAAGTAACTATAGTACACAAAGCCAACGTGGTAAGGGCTACCGATGGATTGTTCCTTGAAACTGCAAAGGAAGTATCTAAAGATTATCCAAGTATCATATTTGATGAAGCTAATATCGATGCCATGACAATGTGGCTTTTGAAGAATCCCGATAATTACGATGTTTTGGTTGCCCCCAACCTATACGGCGATATTATATCCGACCTTTGCGCTCAAATGGTCGGCGGGCTCGGTTTCGGCTGTTCGGGCAACATTGGCGACCACCTTGCAGTTTTCGAGCCGACCCACGGATCAGCGCCTAAATATGCAGGAATGTATAAAGTAAACCCCATTGCAACGATTCTTGCGGCAAAAATGATGCTCGAATGGCTTGGCGAAACTGAAAAAGCTGCAATACTCGAAGATGCTACTGCCAACGTAATTGCCGAAGGCAAAGTAAGGACATATGATATGGGCGGCGATGCTAAGACGCTTGATTTAGCCAGGGCAATAGCTGATAAAATTTAGATTATAATTGTGATTTACTATTGTAACTACCAGAGATAATTTTTATCAACCCTGCGGTTAACTGCAGGGTTGATTGATTATTCACTGGAAGAAAATTCTATCAGAGAAGAAAAAATGATAATTAATAATGTATAATAATGAAGATTATTTCTAAACATCTGAACGGGCTTCTTGTGCTGGAGCCTGCCGCTTTTGCCGACACAAGGGGATATTTCATGGAGTCTTACAAGGCTTCCGTTTTTTCTGAGTTAGGCCTGCCGACGGAATTTTTGCAAGATAATCATTCCGTATCGAAAAAAGGTGTAATACGCGGCATGCATTTCCAATGGGATAAACCCATGGGGAAGCTGATAAGAGTAACGAACGGCAGGGCTTTTTTTGCAGAAGCCGACATTAGGCCCGGCTCTCCCACACTTGGTAAATGGTTCACTATAGAGCTAAGCGCCGATAACCGGCTGATGATGTGGGTACCGCCCGGTTTTGCCAACGGTTTCCTTGCCCTCGCCGATGAAACTGTTGTCCAGTATAAATGCACTGCTGAATGGAATCCTTCCGGTGAGGGGGCAATATTGTGGAACGACAATGATTTAGCAATCGAATGGGGTGTTGCCGAACCAATTATATCAGAAAAGGACAGATGCGGGCTTACCTTAGCGCGCTGGCTCGAAATGGCCGAAGCAAGAAATTTCAGTTACAGGTAGCCGGTTTAAAGGTTTATACCAATTCCAAAGTTGGCGCCGGTTTTGGGAATAAGATGGAAATCTTCATTATGTTCTATACCCAGCAACAATAATTCGCCGTTAATAATAATTGAATATTCGGAAGATACTGCATACTCCAGGCCAACCTGCATACTGCCTGTGCCGCCGGTAACATCGTGGAACAAACCGACGGAAGACTGGGCAAATAGCCTTGCATTATCAAAGTTCAGGAAATAATACCTGATGCCTGCAGATATATTTAGGTAGCTCGACTGGCTTGTAGTTCTCAGGTATCTGTCGGGACTTATGATTTCGTTTGTCCTGTCGAAATTCAAGTTGGAAACTCTTAACAGCAATTTCAGGTTATCATCAGCCTGGTATGTCAGCCCAATGCCGATATTCTGGAACTCTTCAGCTTGCCGGCTGCCGCCAATATCCTTGCCGCCGGACATATAATAACTGCCTTTTATCTCCAGGCCCCACCCTTTGTATTGCGAAACGCTGAAGTCATCGTGGCCGGGCAATTGCCTTAAGCCGTCGATACCCAAATCTGAGCCTGGATTGTTAAACAGTCCCATGTCATCATTCAATGCGATTTCAGATTCAGTTATACCTTCAAATACAGGGCTTTTCGTTGTATTTTTTTCGGGTTCGGATATTTCTAACTGGTTACCATAACTCAACATAAAACTGTTATTTGTCGTTATATTGCTGGCGGGTTTATAATTACTTGTATTGCTGTGAGAGCTAATTGTTTCCATAGCTGGCTGCGGGCCTTCCAGGCTGCTTATTACAGGAAAAACGCCGCTATTTGCAGCAATTAAAGTATCACCGCTGTGAATGCCGTTGTTGTTGATGAGAATTAAGCCGAAAACGAACGAAGTAACTAAGACAGAGACTATGCTGGCCATAATGCCCTGGGCATATTTCCTGTAAAATGGAATTTTGTTTGGGACGGGGATGGAGGTTGGCGGATTGAATCCGAGCTTTGAAAACACGGTATAAGTGGACGCCGCAGATGGCGCCATTTGGCTTAATCTTGCCGAAAATGACCTTTCAATCCTAATCGATTCGATAAGCTCCTGCCTGAAATCTTCGTTATTGGTCAGTGCAATAAAAAAGATATCCTGCTGGGTTTTATCGAGAGTCCCCTCGAGGAAATCATGAATTAATTCCGAATAATACATTATATCAATCCTCTATCCATTTTACTTATATACACCTTTTAAATACGGCTGCATAATAGCCTTTAGTTTTTGTTTGCCTGTAAATACCAGGTAGCGTGCCCTTGCTTCGGTAATTCCGAGAATATCTCCTATGTCCTTGTATCTTAAGTCGTCGAAGTACCTCAGAATCAAAGCTTCCTTGAAATCGTGCTCCAGCAAATCGAGGCCCATTATTATAAGGTCTGATACTTCCTTATCCTCGAAGCTCGATTCTGCCATAACGGGTAATTCAAGCTCTTCGATGGGCACGGTGGACTTGCGGTCCCGCTTGGCATTCAGGCAAAGGTTGCGTGCTATCGTTATCAGGAATCCGACTATACTGCCCGATCCCCAGTTACTGCGCGCATGATGGTAAAAACGAACAAAGCAGTCCTGGAAAATATCTTCTGCCAATTCTCTGTTGCCCAGAATTGTCATGCAGTAAGCATTAATTTTCAGGCTATAGCGGTCGTAAATCTCTGAGAATGCTGCTTCGGATTGCTTCCTATCGCCCCGAAGCATGGCAACCAGCTCTTTATCGCTATATTGTGCCAGGTTATTTTTCACCGTTCAATCTACATAAACTCTAATAATTTTAAATATATACACTATTACGGACTAAGTGTTAGAATAATTTACAAAATTTTTTTGAATAAGGGGAAAAAACAATCGCTTGTGGCGTAATATTACAAAACAATTGAAATTTTTACAAATTTTCTACTGGAGAAAAGAAAAATGAGAACAAGAATGATGACAACCGCATTTGCAGCACTAGCTTTTGTGCTATCTATTGGCCTGAACAGTTGTATGAAAGACGATGTTGTTACTCCTGAAGATTACACATCTATTGAAGCCATTTACTCTGCTTCATCTAACTATATTATGCCGGCCTATAATGCAGAAGAAGAATATGTGCCTGCGACCACTGAAACCGAATGTGAATACAGGCAGGAAGCAGGAGTCCAGGGCAGGGAAGAATTCCGCAAACATAAAGGTTTGTTCCTTGGCGAAATATTTCGCGAGATGAAAGTGACCAGAGAGCAGATGAAAGAATTCAGGCTGTTTCTTGCTGAATTCGAAAAATGCAAAAGAGAAGCCCAAAGCCTGACAAATGAACAAATTCGCGAGCTTATCAGGCAGGCAAACGAAAAGGTTAAGGAAGTGATTGCTCTTATCAGAAGCGGCGAAATTACCCGCGAGGAAGGCAAAGCCAGAATAGAAGTCATCAACCAGGCCCTTCGCGAAAAAATTGCTTCCGGTTTGGACCAGGATGCTCGCTGCCAATGCCTTAGGGATCTTTTCCAGAAAATATACGAAAAACTTACCGATGAGCAGAAACTTATCTGGGACGAATGGAAAGCAAAGCTGGAGGACCCCTGCCTTACGCCTATACGGCAATAAATAATATTAAATTTCAAAGATCATTGAACTGCCGCCTTGAGCACAAGAGCGGCAGTTTTAGTTTTTTAATGTTTTATTCCTTTTCTGATGTTCAATATAGCAGCTAAAAATCAAGTGATTATTCTCAAGAGGAAAACTTTAGCCGCACTACCCCGCCCTGCCTGAGGCCATTCCTGCGGGCGGGATGAATCTATCTTACTTTTTTAACTTCAACCTTAAATACAGGCTATTACTTTTTGCCTCATTTATTTTAAAATGAATAAGGAGCTATTGCCGTTAATTTCGATAAAAAAAAACAAAGAGCTTGGCATGGCAGATAAAGCAGCAGAGGATTTCGGGAATGCAGTAAAGTTCAATCCACGCGACGCCGAAAGCTACAATGCCAGGGCAAATGTTTATATAGAACAAAAAAAATACCGTGAAGCAATAAACGATTGCGATAAAGCCGTCGGGATATCCTCTGGTTATTTTGAGGCTTACTACACACGCGGGCTTGCATGGTTCCAGCTTGGGGATTATCAAAAAGCTATTACAGAATACGACACTGCAATAAAACTCAACAATAAATTCGGCCATGCCTGGCTAAACAGGGGAATATCAAAAATCAACCTGGGCGATAAAGACTCCGGCTGCAAAGATATTAGCGAGGCAATAAAACTGGGGCTGCAATCGATAAGCAAAGAAATAATGGATTTGTGCAAATAAAGAGTGTAAAAAATGATTTATTAAAAGTAGGAATTTCGATATAAAGCATGATTAGTTAGTTAATAAAGTTTAATTCTAAGCAAATAAATAATTTATCAAATACACAATAATAATTAAAAAACTTTCCCTTATAAGACTTAAAGTTCAAATAGGGAAAGTTATTCAATATTTAAGTATTACCCTGAAGCATTGCTACTTTTCTACAATAAATAGTCGCCTACCATAGAAAATAAAAGGATCACTTAGTGTAATAATATAACAACCATTGATAAAATGTTTCAAATCTATATTTTCAAATACAGTATTAACTTCCGCATATAGCTTATTGTATAGCAGGTTCCCTTTCATATCATATATGGCGAGTTTTAAGTTTTGCATTCTCTGAAAGTCATGTAAATCTATGATTAAATTAGAATTTGCAGGATTTGGCTTAATATAGATTTCGGGTTTGCCCTGTTTGAAAAAATAACTTTTAACTGATGCTGTGTCATCTTCATGCGGATCGTAATCATAATCAGGATTTGGTTTACAGTAGAAATATGGAACTAATTTCTTTTCGCATTGAATACCATTAAAAGATATGGACACCTCCATAGAATCCCATTCGTCATTTTTGGTGCAATCAAATTCACTCATAGGTGGAGGACAAAGCCTTACCCAATATTTTATTGACTTTTCGTTATTAACATTTGATAATTGTATATTGACTGATTCAGAATCATCTGAGAAATCTCTTGTAAAGCCTTCATCAATAAAACCCTGATTAGATGTATATAGTGATAACGAAACACCGCTCTTGCTTAAACATGAAGGTAAATTCTTCAAATTGATAGTCATTCCTGAAATTAACTGATTGGGGCATGGGTAAATATTAAAGCCAAATCCTAAACAGCCCGACCTTTGGTCTTTGTATTCATCTGTAAAACCCGCATATTTTTGTGGTAATATATCATCACATTTACATGGTGGTCCTTCTGTCCAATCTCCGTCTTCATCTTTTTCTGCATCCCAATCATCGTCATGGATATAATTTTTTACTTTTACATGTATTATTTTGCCTTCTCCTGGTAATAACCTGAAAATTAATGGCTGATTGGCATAAAAAGAATATGACTTCTTTTTTATTATACCATCATTCGGATCAACGAAAGTTTCACCAATTATATTATTTAATTTATCTTGGCGCCAGAACGGCTCAAGGGGAAGAAAACCCTCTTCAATGCCAGTAATTGCAGGGTCAATCCCGAATTCTTCAACTTCGATATACTTAGAACGCCAATCATAATTTTGTGTATTAAATGGCAACCAAAACTCCCTGATTCCTAGTCTTTTATCCCATAAATCCCGCCAATGTTCACGCCTGTGAAAGTAAGGCTGTCCATTAACCATATCAATATTCATGTATTGGTCATATAGATTAATTAATCCATTTCTTTTGGGTTTATCTATGTCTTCATAGTGGTATGGATTTGGGCCGCCCAAATCGCATAATTCTTCGAATTCGTTTTTTGAAAGAAACATCATATAATCTCTAGTGTCACAGCCTGTACTAATATCATCTCTGTATAAGTCCAAATCTACCACATCATCGAAATCTCCGTCTTCGTTCATATCGATTTTTGGTTCAGAATAATGTATTAATGGGTCAGTCCTTCTATTGACAATTCCTATATAATAGTCAAAACTTTCACTATTATTCGGCGCATTACCAACTTTATCGGTACAACATGGACCCTTGTTGTTTTTTCCATTAGTAACTAACATGGTAATATCGAAAAATGAAGAATCCCGATAATCATATTCTTTTAAACCTTCGAACATTGGGTCAAAAAGCTTCCTTGTTCTTATTCCATCGAGATTTAGAACATACCTAAGTGGATTATCAGTTGGAAGATTACCATAATCTTGCATCCAATTCTCCCAAGTTTTAAATCCTTTAGCATACCACGAGATAAGCTGCAAGTCTAAAAAACCGGCTTTATTCTTTGTTAAATCACCCATGGGGTCCCAACCATGTGATGCTAAAATATATTCATGCAACCTGTTTAACTCAATCCGTTGTGACTTTCGGCCTAAATATATCCTATGTTTTGGTACACCCATATAAATACTGAGAGAGTCGATATCGATATAAGAGTCCAAATTTGAATTATCATGCTGAATAGGGTCGGAAGGGTCATTTTGCTTGTAATCGTAAACAAGAAAATCGCTGCCTAATTGATCATCTGAAATTGCGCTTTCATAACGAAGTGTTTGATTATTATCATGTTCTATATCCTGATTATCAATAATCGATGTCAAGCCAATTGCAAACCAAGGATTTGAATTAGGATCAGAAGCATGTCCATTCATCCAATTCCTTAGTTTTTCAATTGATGGTAATGTCCATGGTTCTTTGGTTGTTCCTTTTAATGGTGGCGGTGGGTCCGTAAATAAACGATCATAACAAAAGCCTTTTGCCCCAAGAATCAAGTTTGTCCATCCTAATAGTCTGCATTCTTCTGCTGTTTCCTGTCTTGCCGCCGCACCTGTCGAACCAACATATGTCCTTCTGAAATATGATATATCTTCCCTTTCTGTATCAATAAAAGTATGAGTATTAATTCTTTCTAATAGTCCCCAGTTACTGACAACAAACATTTGAGCAAACCAATTTTTCGATTTATCAAATAATACATTATAACTTCTATCGATTGGATTAATAAAATGACTATATAGCTTATACTCCCAAGTACCCAAAAATCCCGGGCCTCTAATCAATTGTTTTAAGTAATAATCTTCATTGCTCAATGGACTTCCAGGATTACTAAAATAATTATAGTCCATTGTTCCTCTGAAGTAATCCAGGAATTCCCTGCTATTCGCCTTGGGCCATCCGACTTTACCATCGCGGGGAATAGGGGAACATTTAAGTTCCCAGTCTGCATCAGCTGGAAACAGTTCTATTACATCCTGTATATGATTATGAGTTAAATACTGGTTAAAATGAGTTTCGTACCATGAATTCAAAGTATCGGGAAACTGGAATCCATATAATGGGCTGTTCTTATCAAACAGTATTAAATTATCTTCGTCACAATTATTATAATGATTTTGAAGGACAGGAAAATGGTAAGGGTCTTCAATAGTAAAATCCCAGTTTGAATGGTCATAAGGCATCCAATAGAAAACACTCCCCCTATAACCACCCGATTCTGAGAAACCATAATGTACAGAATAATTATTTAAGACTGCCATTGCCGAATTACTTAACCTCTGCCTGTGGTTAGGTCCATAAGCAGGGGAACACCCTCCCGGATAAGGAGTTGCCACCCACCTGTCTGTCGGGTTTACATATTGATTGTATTCATTGTAATACGATGCAGGATGGGAACAAATTATATTGCCATCAAGTAGTTTACTCATGTAACGCATAGCGCCCCAGTTATACAAACAAAGCCCGTCATCTCCGCCATTGGCATAGAACCGGAAAAATCTGAAAGTATTTTTCTGACCGAAATAGTCCAATAGGAACTGCGCAGCATCGAAAATACTGTAAGAGTTAACATAATTATCCGGGTCAGTAAATGGATTGCCCACTAGTCGGGTAACATAATTTATATTTTCACCCAAAGGATTATCAAACCTGCCCCAGTACAGGTCCCTTGCATTTTCGCTTTCTATTCTTATCCAGTCGATTTCAATATCAGCACCACCGTAATAATAAACCTCTATCATTAAATCTGTTAAGTAGCCAACAGCTTTCACGTCGCCGGCTGTAAATAAGCCTTGCTGAAGCTTCAAATTAGTTGTTGGAGTCAGTTCTTTAAAAAAAGTTTTATCACAAATAAATTTTGCAGATATGGTTACATTATTATCAAGTGTAACACCCTCAACAACTTTATTGTTATATGGAAGCATCGATTTATATATTTTGAATTCTTTATTTACACCGTTAAGAGGATTAAGACTATATGCCCATCCCCTTTGTTTGTAATTATGCAATGTCTCGTCTAAATTATTCCCATCAGGAAAATGTGAGAAGTTTATATAACCATTGTCTATTTTGCCTGAGCCATTAATACCTTTACTCTTTTTAATCTTAACTCCCATGACAAGCGAATTATTTCCATCATAATTCACATTATCATTAGTGTTATTCCTGTGAACCCTAAGGTTTATTGAAATATACCATTGAGTATTATTTAGTTCAGGTTCTGTTCTATTATAACTCGTTAACTGATCTTGCATTGGATGCTTAAATAATATTTTTTAATTATTTGGTTCAACAATACTT
>DAINRZ010000098.1:0-9555 GCA_036741575.1 Kapaibacterium sp. (SeqCode) | reverse complement strand
AAATCGCGTTTTTTCGGGCGAAAATGGCTAAATAATATGTTAGGCGGGGCTAAAAATTATTGCTATGACAATCAGTTCACAAATCGGGAATATGCTTCTGGAGGGATTATTACCTATATGTTTTGTAGATTTTTAATTATGAATTCTGCAATTCGCTTGTTGGTTGCCGGGTCAGAGGCGTACTTCTCGGCTTTGCCGCATATTTCTGAAGCCCATTTTGTATCGGCGAACTCACTAACGGCAAGCCCTGCAATTTCAAGCAGTTCGTCTGCATTCCGCGCTAGTCCTGACGCTTTCAGAAGTATCTCGCGGACAGCCTCCATATCGGCAGTTGAGCCGGCAATAGTCTTAGCCAGGACAATGTAATCCTGCACTCCGCCTGCTTTATTGGCGGCTACTAGGAACACCGCTTTGGCCCTGTCTTTGTCATCCTCGAACTCATAGACAGCAGCAGCAATATGGCGAAGCTCTTCGAATGTCTTGTCAGCCAGTATGTCCCTTCTCTCCTCAGTATGCACTACTGTAGCAACATCGATTGGTAAAGTAACTTGTTCCATATTGCTTTCCAGTGTCGGGCCAGGCTTCGACTCTGTATCTGCCGAAATCCCGATTTCGGATTTGGCACCTGATTGGGTGAGGCTTTCAGGATCTGCAATATGGCCTAACACTTTTGCGATCTCAAGAAAAGCTGAGGCTGGCTGGCTGTTTGCAGAGTCCTGCTCATGAACTATGGCCAATGCAGCATCCTTGGTAGTATCTGTTTCGGATGTCTCTCCGGGTGGTTTCAGCAGGCCGAGTTTCAGCTTTATACTTGCCGCTTCATCTTTCTCGGCTGCAGTGAAAGCCCTTTTTTCAAGCTCTGCAATCAACGGCTCAGCAAACTTGAAGTCCTTCATATTCATATAGATAGAGTCGAACAGACCCGAATAATCGGAAAAGCTGAATATCCTTCCGAAAGCTTTTACGTATGCTTCTTCGGCAATCTGCGCCTGGCCTGACTGTGCAGCTTGCCGGGCAAAACCTTCGAGTTCTTTGTAACTCCAGGCACTCTCTATTTTGGCTCTCAGGCCTGTATCGGGAGCGGTTTGTTCATTCTGTACTGGTTCAATTGTAATTACCTCATCAACATCATTTAGGTGGGAGGCACCTTCGCTTGCAACTGCATAATCGCTGATTGTAAGGCTGTCCGGCGCCGGCGCTCCACTGGGTAACATGATGGCAACATCTAGCCCAAGAGTATCGGCCAGCCTTCGCCTGATATCGCCTAAGCGAGCAGAGTCGAACAGCATAATCTCACCCGGTATATATGATTTGCCTGATGCTTTTGCCAGAGGTTCTGCATCATGTACTACGCCTCCTGCTGGGTAGGTGAATGCGCAGATTAGCCCCGAAGCTGCTTTGACGGAATCTTTCAACTTTTGGATATCGCCGTTTTTATCGATAACAATAGAAATCATAACTACCTTATTTTGTTAAAAGCCATGTAATATTAACTTAATTAATTTGGGGTAACTTTCAAAGAGGAAAAATGATACAAATAATTCAGGTATATTCAGTAGGATTTTTATTCAGCTTCTAATGATTAATCATTCAGAGGTGGCTACCATAGCAGCATGCAAATGGAGAAAATTTATAGGGGTACATTTCTGCACCCCTAATCATTAAATGAATCTTTCTGAAATACTCTTTTAAAGCAGATTAAATGTTATAAGCTTAATTCTATACGCTAACCTCCTTCCATTTCCCTTTCCTAAAAAGTGCTATAGAAATAATAGTAAAGCATGTCTCGGCAATAACTATGGAATAATATACGCCCATTTGCCCTATCTCGAACGGCTTGGCAAGCAGCCAGGCAAGAGGTATTTCTATAAGCCAGAAGGCTATTATACAAACCTTCATGGGTGTAATCGTATCGCCTGCGCCGTTGAATGAGTTAATCATTACCATCCCGAATCCGTACGATATAAAGCCATAACTTATAATCATAAGGCACTCGGCTCCGTACCTCAATACAGCAGGATCATCAGTAAGTATTCCAATCCAGAAATGAGGGAATAATATAAACAGCAAACCCATTGTCCCAAGGAAAATCATGTTGTAACGAGCTGTAACCCATACTGATTTTTCGGCCCTTTCGGGCTGACTGGCACCCAGGTTTTGACCTACGAGAGTTGATGCTGCATTGCTGAGGCCAAAAGATGGTAACAGAGTAAATATTATTATTCTAATACCCACTGTATATCCTGCAACTACCTCGCTGCCGAACGAAGACAATATTCTGACGAGAAATATCCAGCTTGAGGTAGAAATCATGTTCTGCGCTGCACTGCCCAAAGATAATTTGAACATCTGGCCTATTACTTTAAAATCCGGCTTAAGGCTACCGCGCAAAAGCTTTACTCTATATTTGCCGGAGAACAGAATGTAAAACTGGAATAATACTGCTATCCCCCTGCCAATGTTCGTTGCTACTGCTGCGCCTGTTATTCCCATTTCGGGGAAGGGGCCGTAGCCGAATATCAGGAGCGGATCGAGCAGCATATTGAGCGAATTGCCCAATATGAGTACCCTCAGCGAAATTGCTGCATCGCCTGAGCTACGTATCACGCCGTTGATTATGAACAAAAGCGTTATCGTTACATTGCCGCTAAGCATTATCTGCGTATAAGACGAATATTTCTCAATTAATACGGAGTCGGCTCCCATAAGTGCGAGAATATCACTTGCAAAAAACCATCCTGCAATGGAAATAGGCAGCGATAAGGCTATGCCCGCCAGAATGGCCTGAAAAGCTGCATTCGAAGCTGCTTCGGGATTTTTCTCACCAATCCTGCGCGATACTATTGCAGTGGCAGCAGAGCTAAGCGCAAAGGCAAGAGAATATACGATGGTAAGCACCGATTCGGTAATACCTACAGTGGCGACAGCTTCGGCGCCCAATTGAGAGACAAAATAAATATCGACTATTGCAAATATCGACTCCATCAACATCTCGAGAACCATAGGGATAGAAAGGAGCATAATGGCCCTGTGGAGGTTCCCTTTTGTAAAATCCATTTCGACACCGGCAAGAGACCTGCCGATATCCCTGAAAAACCCTAACAGTTTCGACAGACCAAAACTGCCGTTCAAATTCATTTCATTCGTTTTATCTACATTATTATTCATTTCACCATTTCATTTTTTGTTTAACATAATATATTACTGGACCCCTTTCCAAATATGGTTTGGCAAATACCGCTACAGTGTCCACAAAAATGATTGTTGCAAATGAATTAAATGATTTCATGATAAATCCTCCAATTATTTTAAAATTAAATATATTAAAACAGTAATAAGGCGGAGTTTCCGCCGGGCGACAAGAAAAGCTGTTTCAGGCCTGGGTTAGCCTAAAATCGGGTTTTCACGATATTTAGTACAATTATTTTCATTTTTTCACCTTTTTCAATAACAATATTACGTTAAAACGGCAAAAAGTTGCAATAGAAAAATTGTTTTTTTAAAAAATTTAAAATTTTGCATCTATATTGATTATACCTATCGATAGTCCCTATAGCCTTGTATTGTGGGCATTAAACAGTATCCCCGGCGCAAAATCCTTTCTATGAAGATATGTTGACAAAACCTGACATGTGTCCGGGATCTCATACTATGCATATTTAAAATTTAGTATAAAGCTGGTATTACGATTTTATATCTCTATACACACAAAAAAGGTTTAATCTAACTGCTGTGAGTGAAGACAAAATCAATAGGCCGGTCTATATGAACCGGCCCCGATGTCTTGTTTGATAAGTATTACTTTCCTTCTTCGGCATTCAGGCTTTTAATTTTCTCGAGCAACTCTTCTTCGTCGCCCGGGGCATAGCCGTTATGCTGCCACACAAGTTCGCCCCTGCCATTGAACAGGAATGTGTGGGGTGGATTGTTGACGCCCATGGCGCGCTTTAGGTCGCTGTTTTCGTCAAGTATAACTTCGTATTTCCAGCCCCTGCCATTGATAAAAGGCGCTACTTTGCGGCTGCTGCGCGAATCGTCAATCGATACGGCATAAATTTTTACCCCGGTCTCCTCCTGCCATAACTCGTAAACTTCATGGATTGCATTTAATTCCTGGATGCATGGCTTGCACCAAGTAGCCCAGAAATTAATTACAAATGGCCTACCTTCGTTGGAAAATGTTTTTGAATCGACAGATCCTCCTGTAATATTTTTCACTGCCACCGAAGGCAGGTTCTTCATATCTTCAGTCAATCCTACCGATACAGCCAATAATACTAATATAGCTATCACTGTATTAAATCTTTTCATTTTTCCATCCCCAAAAAAATATTTGCAAAATCCAATTATTTTTGTATAATTATTTATTGTCACAGAATTATTTACGAATGTAATTCGTTTTTATTCATATATTGTAAAATTAAAAAATTATAGACACAAAGTATAAGGTTTTGTTACAAAATATTTTTGAGGAAAAGATGAAGAGAATGGCATTTTGGGCAACCATGGCCCTAGTGGCTGTGATTGTGATGAACTCGTGCAAAGACGATCCGGTAAAGCCTAAAGATAAAGAATCAAGTATTAAACTTGTCAGCTACGACGAGACTGTGGAAGGCAGCAGCACTACAAATGAATTTAGTGCCTATGCCGTATTGCAGAATATTTCCGATTCAGAAAAAGAAATAATGATAAAAATGGAATATGCCGAAAAGACAATGGGGCACGATGTGTTATTCTGTGCTTTGGAAAATTGCTGGCAGCCCGATGAGTACGGCGTGGTAACGGCAGGGCCCAGGACTTTCGGGGCAGGGGAAATTGAAAAAGAAAAGGATTTTCATGTTACTCTTTCGCCTAATAATACTCCCGGCAATACAAAACTTAAGTTTACGGCTTATGTTAAAGACGATACCACTGATAACAAAGTATTTTACATCACCTTCAAGGTTGGTTTGTAATCAGGCTATGTTGTAATCAGGCCCGTAACGGCTTTTCAGGGGCTTCCGCCTGCCATAGCGCGGAAGCTCTGTTATTTTATAAACAATCGGTGCCGGCTGCCTGGGCCTTTGGTTCATTTCGGCGCTGAGCGCCGCAAGCGAAAAAGCAACGATTAAAGCAATTATAAATTTCTTCATCTATCGTCTTTTTATTATTTTCAATTTCGTTTTATTTGACAGTATTACTAAAAGAATATTTTATGAAAAAAGTATCGGTTACAAGCGGTAGAAAAACCATGAATATGAAAAGGATTGCAGGGCTTTCGCTGGCTCTGCTGGCACTTGCCGGATTGCTGCAGCCCTTAGCCGAAGCAAAAAGCTTTCTTTGGGAGGCTAAGTCTGGCAATTCCACGGTTTACCTCCTTGGGTCAATCCATATGGGCAAGGATACAATGTATCCACTTAAGCCGGTTATTGAAGAAGCTTTCCGGAAAGCAAATGTGCTGGCAGTTGAGATAAATATCAACGATTTGGATGCAAATGATATAGCTGCCGACTTAATGTATAAGGACGGAAAAACATTAAAAACCGAACTCTCGGACACTCTATACAGAAAATTCGAGGAATCATTCAGGAAAATCGGTGGTTCGATTGCTTTTTTCAATAACTTCAAGCCTACCGTATTAATACAAACTCTGAGTATGCTTTCGCTTAGCAAGGCTGGGTATAAAGCCAACCTTGGCGTAGATTTGTATTTCCTGAAAAAAGCCAAAGAAGAGAAAAAGGAAATTGTGGAACTGGAAAAAGTGGAAGACCAGCTTAATTTGCTGCTGGGCGACGGTGAAACTGATACGAGCGAAAAGTACCTGTACTATTCGCTTTGTGAACTGGAAAATACCGTTCAGGTAATCGATTCGCTAATGTTCGCATGGCTGGACGGCGATGCCGAAAGAATGTACAAACTGATTAAGCAAAACGAAGGTGAAAACGACGGTTATGATAGTATGATGAAGAAGCTGCTCGACGACAGAAATTTCAAAATGGCAGAAAAGGTCGAAGAAATGCTTTCGAAGAAAAATACATATTTTGTTATCGTCGGCTCTGCACACCTTGTCGGAGAAACAGGCATCGTCAGGCTACTCGAAAAATCAGGCAAATACAAAATCAAGCAATTATAATAGAGGTTGTGATGAAACTTAGATTTATGCCGGATTTTGCGGCGTTAATGCTTATGTTGTTCGTTTTGGGATGTTCACCCGAAAACAAGGAAAAGCCCAAGCCTCTATCCGATTCTGCTGCTACCAAGATTGGCAAACACCACCACCCGGATAAGAATGTTTTCATGTGGGAAGTCCGCTCGGCAAATTCCAAGGCTTATATTCTTGGTTCTATTCATGTGGCAAAAAGCGACGTTTACCCGCTGGATCCAAGGATTGAAAACGCTTTCACAGAATCAACCGATTTTGTATCCGAAGCAGATATGTCGAAAGCAAACCTGTCATTCCTTGCCGAAAAAGCTATGTTTACCGATGGTACAACTTTAAAGAAGAGCCTGCCCAACGGCATATATAAACAGTTGTCGGAGGGGCTCGAAAAGCACGGCCTGAATGATGCAATATACAGCAAGCTGAAACCGGGCTTTGCACTGCTTACTTTTCTCGGTTTGGAGCTTAAAGCTGCCGGATTCCTCACTGAACAGGGCATCGACCTGTATTTTGCTAATAAGGCAAAGGAACATAAAAAAGAAATTCACGAATTGGAGTCTATTGAATTCCAGGTGGATTTATTCGACAAAGGATTGAACAAATACATGAATGAGTTTATGGAATACTCCCTGAGCGATATAAAAAATCTCTCACAAAAAATAGATTCTTTGTTCTATTCATGGTCAACAGGCGACACTGCCGCCATTGCCAAATTACTCCTTGAAGGGCAGGGCAAAGGCAAAAATATGGATAATATTCTAAAGATGTTCATCGACGACAGAAACGTTAATATGGCGGCCAGAATTGAAGAATACCTGAAAACCGGCCGCGTTTTCTTTGTTGTAGCCGGCGCAGCCCACATGATTGGCGACAGGGGAATCATCAGCCTTCTGAATAAAAAAGAAATTTATAAAATCAAACAATTATAGGAATATTATTATGTTGAAAGGCAAAACAGTATTAATAACAGGCGCCAGCGCCGGAATTGGAAGAGCATGTGCCGAAGTGTTCTCTGCCGAGTCGTGCAACCTGATTCTTTTGGCAAGGCGGGGCGATGAACTGGAAAAGCTTACGACTATGCTCCAGAAAGATCATATATTTAGCTTCATCAATATTCAATGCGATGTGCGCAACAGAGGCGATGTAAACAGGGCCCTGGAATCTCTGCCGCAGAAATGGAAAAATATCGATATATTGATAAACAATGCCGGGCTGGCTCGTGGCATGGAAAAGCTTCACGAAGGCCTTGTGGAAGACTGGGAGGAAATGATTGACACCAATATCAAGGGTGTTCTCTATGTTTCGAGGACTGTTATTCCCTGGATGGCAGCCAGAGGCCAGGGGCTGGTGATAAACATAGGCTCGCTTGCCGGCAATGAGATATACCCTGGCGGCGCAGTTTATTGCGGCACAAAGCATGCCCTGAAAGCCATTAGCAAAGGCATGGCAATCGACCTGAACGGAACAGGAGTGCGCGTTTGCAACCTTGAGCCCGGCCTTGTAGAGACTGAATTCTCTCTTGTCAGATTTCACGGCGATAAAGATAGGGCTAACAGTATTTACCAGGGCTATATGCCTCTGGCAGGCAGGGATATCGCTGAGGCTGCGCTTTTTGTTGCCACCAGGCCGCCACATGTGATGGTTCAGAATATGCTGATTACACCTACTGACCAGGCTTCTGCTTTTGTATTGAATAAGAAACAGCTCTGATAACATTCCACGCGCGGTAATAAAAGCTACAAGCAATGGCAGTGGCTTGTTTTGCCGCAGGTGTAGAATATTACAACGAACTAACTTGAATTATTTATGTAATCTATTACTTTATCTGCCCCATGCTTTTTACTATTTCGGCGCTAACGCCCTGTATTCTGCTGATTCGTCTGTTTGGAAGTGCCTGGCTTACTGAACTGCATTTTTCACCACCGAGCCGGATGCCCGGTTAAATAATACTTTTAGTTAAGCTTTGATTCATGCCTTCTGTAACAAATACAGTGCAGCTATTAATCCTGCAAGCATTGCAGCCCCATAGTTGACTTTTATAAATTGATTAAGATTGTTGATTGATTTCTCTCAATAATATATTTGCAAATTATTAGTCATTAGCTTAACTTATTTTTAATTTTTTGGTTGAACTAATATTTAATAAACAGAATGAAATTAGTCACTTTCCTTAATTCCAATAAAACCGAAAGACTCGGTGTTTACTTTAATAATGACGTTTACGACCTGGAGTCGGCAGGCAAGAAATCCGGTATTGATCTGCCATCTGATATACTAACTTTGCTTTCCGGCGGCGAGAAGATGATGGATAACGCCCGTTCAGCCGAGAATAAGATAATTCCTGGCGGCTGCGAACCAGAAAGTTCATTTACACTGATGGCTCCAGTACCGCATCCTCCTTCGTGCCGTGACGGTTATGCTTTCCGTCAGCATGTGGAAGCTGCCCGAAGGAATCGCGGGGTGGAGATGATTCCCGAATTTGACCAATACCCGATTTTTTATTTTACTAACCACAACTCTATTATCGGCGGGGGTGATGTAACTATCGAACTCGACCACCTGCAGAAACTCGATTTCGAACTGGAACTTGCGGCAGTCATCGGCAAAAAGGGCAGAAATATCGATTCCAAAAATGCAGATTCATATATAGCCGGCTATACCATAATGAACGACCTCTCTGCACGCACACTGCAGATGGAGGAAATGCTGCTCAGCTTAGGGCCGGCAAAAGGCAAAGACTTTGCCACTGCGATAGGCCCCTGGCTCGTTACACCCGATGAACTGGTGCAATACCGCATCGAGACAGAATTTGGAAGCCTCTATAGCCTTAGAATGACTGCAAAGCACAACGGAGAGTTGATTTCGGACGGCAATGCAAAGGATATGACCTGGACTTTTGCAGAAATAATAGAGCGCGCCTCCTATGGTGTTGATTTATACCCCGGCGATGTTATCGGCTCGGGAACAGTAGGAACCGGCTGCTACCTCGAACTAAACGGAACCAGGGCACGCATTGCCCGCGAAAAAGGCACTGATTATACTCCTGTGTGGCTGAAAGATGGCGATACAGTCGAACTTGAAATAACAGGCCTTGGAAAATTAACAAATGTTATGAAACTCAGTGGGAATAATATCTCGATATTGTCAAAGAAAAAATTAACAACCCAGAAACAAGAATCGATGCACCAATGAAGGATGATCTGTTAATCGAATTAAAATTCAAGGAATTAAACCCACTATGCGGGATTAAATAATTATCGAAAATAAATGCGGTTAATGCTATGATTAGTTTAAATCCAAAAGAACTGCCCCAGCCCAAAGTGCAGGGCTTACTGCTCGGCGGGGTGGCCCCCCGGCCTATAGCGCTGGTATCTACAATCTCCGGCGATGGAGTGAAAAACATCTCGCCCTTTTCT
>DAINRZ010000097.1:0-9832 GCA_036741575.1 Kapaibacterium sp. (SeqCode) | reverse complement strand
CAACACGGGAGTTTATCCTGTCATTAGATACTGATGAACGGGTATTTATGCCATTGGATTTTATTCGCGAGCTTTATACATTAAGCAAGTCGACAAATGAAATCGGCGGTTTCAATGTCCTAATAAACAACTTTGCCCGGAATACTGATGCAAATAAAATATGGACTCATGCACAGATATGCAGATTGTACCGCAACAATCCCGAATTTTATTACAAGAATAGAATCCACGAAGTCATTACACCTTCAATTGTCAATGCCGGTTATAAGATTATTGAAACGGCAGTGAGCATATTGCATGTAGGTTATTTCTTTACAGAGCCAGGCCCGTTAATAAAGAAATTATTAAGAAATTTAAAAGGCATGTATCAAGACTTAGCTCTGGATTATACTGACATAGCTTTGAATGACTATGTGTTCCGCACACTAAGAGAATTAAGAGATTTAGGATTGAAGCCTGAGGGGAGTTTATGAACATCGAAAAAATAAAACGTTATTTAAATGTGGAGAATAACGATAATGATAATTTCTTTGAAATTATTCTGTCAGCAGTGATTAAAAAGATTGATAATTATATCAATCAAAATATCGAAGCCGCAGAAAATACCTTGTATTTTAACGGCAATGGCAGTGTCTCGTATATGATTCCTTACTTCCCTATTAACAGCGTTACTTCTCTGCATTACAGGACAGCCCCGTCCGAAGCATGGACTGAACTAATTGCCGACACAGATTTTTACCTTACAAATAAAGGCACTATCCTGACAGAGATATTCTACGAGATGGGATTTTGCTATAAATACGAATACAAACTTGTTTTCAATTCAGGATTTACCACGATACCGGCAGATGTCGAACTTATCATTTACCAGATGTTCAAAGTTGCTTATGATGAGTCTGTCCCTGGCAAAGACAGATTAGGGATAAATACCATAACTGAAAACAAACTTAATATCAGCGTAGCATCTCAGTATATAGATTTGACGCCGCGCTTTCAAAGGGATTTACAACCATACAGGATACCGGTTATATGAGCGACGATTTCACAGCCAAAGCCGAAGCATTGATAAATGAAATCCCGAATTGGCTAAAAGACATGGGACAGCGCGGAGCCGTTGCAATGCAGGGATTTATCGGTGCAGAAATGGGCGTGGCCGATGTCTCAGAATCATATAAGCAAGGCAAAAGTAACACGGCTTTTAATCCTGCCGAGGAAACCTGGAGCAACGAAAAGAATCTGAGAGTAAAAGGCGGCCGATTACTTGCTTCATTTGGCAAGGATAGCCCCGACACTTTGACAAAAATAGAAAACGACAAATTTAGCCTTAATGTGACTGTCGGCAGTAAATTACCTTATGCCAATGTCCATGAAGAAGGTATGCAGATTAAAAGCAAAGGCCGTATGCACAAATATTTCTGGGCGATGTACTATAAAACTTCCAATCCTTTTTTTGAACGCATGGCATTGTCTGTTATGGCCCGCGGCGGCGTCACTATCTTGCCCCGGCCTTATTTCAAACCGGCAGTGAAGGAATTTGAAACCAAATTTGTTAACAAATGGATTTTATCATTTTTAGATAGAATTATAAAGGCCTTGACATGAACGATAGCAGGAATAAATATTATTACGATACCATCAAAAACGCCATGGCAAGCCTGAAATTAAAAGATGCCAGGTTAAACATTTTAGATGCTTACGATGAAAATAAACTGCCGTGCTTATTTGTGGATATCGATACGGAGACAAAAGAATATTCCGATAGCGAGTCACGCGAATATTTGCAGGCAGCAAATATCATATTTCACATTTATTATTATTACAAAATCGCGGATAAGCAGAATATCGCCGCCGAAATCCGGGCGCAAAATTATTACTGGATAGATTTAATAGAATCGAAGCTCGAGGGTTTAACCTGGGAGCCATACAACGATACTATCAACAGTAAGTTTGTCCAGATTATAGATATAAAGTTACCAGTAAATGAGAAACTTTTCCCGGACAATGAAAGGATTAACGGCATACGGCTGACCGGTGAAATTACAGTAGCAATTATTCACAATACATAAGGAGTTATAAAAAATGATTAGAGATATTGCAAAAATCGCAAAGCGTGGTTCCGGCAAGGCCACAGTAAGAGAGGTAACATCGACAGGGTCAACGCCGCAGGCCCTCACATGTTTGCCGTTAATTAAATCCTCAAAATTCGCTTACGAGAAACCGCTTGAGGATAATTATGACGAAGGCGGCAACAACTATCCTCTGTTAGGTAACATCAAAGCAGACTGCGAATTTACATTCATGCAGAATGACAAGGATACACTGATGATGCCTATCGATTTGGAAGGTAAATATTACCAGTTGGTTAAACAAATAAATGATACTGCTATTGACAGCAAATATTATTTCATTGTTGCACCAATTATCAAATTCGGCGTCAAAGTCGATTTGTCGTCTCCTGGTTCTGACTTCCCTGTCCCGTTCACTCTCTATCCTACATCGGCATTGATGTGCGTGGATTTAACAGGCCACGCCAGCACAAACCACGGATTCTCTGTTGCACTCACTTGCACAACATTGCCGATACCGGCAGGCAAGACTTATGCGATTTATGAACAGGCATCAAGCTAATTAAACAGGGGGCCTTACAAGCCCCCGCTTTTATTTATAATTATAGGAGTTTATTGTATGAAAGATTTTACAATTGATGGCAAGAAATATGTAAGAGTCCCGAATGAGGAATTTACATTTCGTCAGTATGAAGCAGCAGTTCCGATTATCGAAAAGTATTATGACTTTGTTACTTCTCTGTCCGGCAATCCCGAAATGTCAGAGATTGAAGCTGCCAAAGTCGGAATAGATATGATGAAGGGATTACACCAATTAAAATTAGTAATCCCGTTGTTAGCGATTCTTTACATAGAAGAAAATAAGACGTTCTCAGATGCAGATTACAAGGAAACGCAAAAACTGTTCACCGAGAAAATGACATTGCAAATTATAAGGGGAGTCCGGGAGGACTTAGTCTCTTTTTTATCTGGTGGGCCGACGTTAATAATGGAATGTTCCCTTTACTCTTCTCCGACGGTGACGAGTCCGGATACTTCGTCAGCAATCTCAGCGCCGACGGATACCGCAGCAGAGGGTTAACGCCGCCGATAGACGTAGAGCCGCCGACACCAAAATTCTGGTTATTATTTGATATTATCAAACTTAGTAACCGGGATTTTTCAACAATAACTAAATACTATGACATGCCCTTGATACTTGTATTTTCAATTGCCGAGGGCCTTTTAAAAGAGAACAAAGAACATGGCAAGCATAAAAACTAACCTTGAATTAAATATAACAGATTTCCTTGCTAACTTCAAAAAGGCAAGTGACACTGCCAAAAATGCCAAAGCTGAAATGGAAGCTCAGTTCAAAAAATCCATTGAAGGCATGGGTATAAAGATGAACACCCAGGAACTTAACAAGGCAATAGCAGAGTTCGAGCGTTTGAAAGCCGCCGGGGCCAAAGCCGGGAAAGAAACCGGAGAGAAATTAGGCGAAGGTATAAAAAAGGAAACTGAAAAGAAAATTAAAGGCATAGATTTTAAACAAGTCACAAGTACCATGCTCGGCGTTTTCGGCGGTTCGGTTATAACAAAAGGCATTGACGGACTCGTCGGTGGGTTCAAAGATTTAATCGAAGCAGGCCGTAAATCTTATGAGATGTCCGAACGTTTGGATTTGGCTTTTAAATCTGCAGGATTGTCCGGCAATGATTTGAAAAGGCAATTGGACGATACTGCCAAATTTTCAAGTCAGTTAGCAAATGACTTTGCTGTCAGTGCAGGCAGTGTCAGAGAATTTACAGCCCAGGCTGCATTAATGGGCGGTGCAACCGGCCAGGCTAATAAAGATATTACTACGTTAGCAGTTGGTATTGAAAAAGCAAGTAAGGGGATGATATCTGGCGAGGCTGTCGTTCGTGCTTTCACTCGCGGTTTAGGCGATCCCGAAGCAGAGGCTAATTTAGGCCGTTTAAAAATGGCATTTCCTCAATTAGCTACTGCCTTAAAAGGTATTGAGAAACCGGCCGATTTAACCAAGGCAGCATTAAAAACTTTAGCACCGACATTTGCTACACTCAGGGAGCAGGCCGCCGGACCTATCGGTTCAATGCAGCGTTTTCAAAATTCTTTGGGCGCTATCAAAGTAACGATAGGGCGTTCACTTGTAGATTTATTTGCTCCGCTGCTTGAAGGCGTCGGCACTTATGTCGTGCCTGCTGTCCAGGCTGTCGTTAAAGGTTTAGGCAGCGTTATGAAGTTTATCGGAGACAACAAAGCCGTTCTGGCAGTTGCAGCCGGAGCCTGGGCAGCTTACAGCGCGGCTGTCTGGGCGTCAAATGGAGGCCTGTTAAGAGCATATACAGGAATGATAACTTATGCAAAAGATATACTATCAAGATTTATCCCTGCTATTATTACAAAGACAACTACGACGATAGCAGCCACCGGAGCAGAAGGCGCGGCCACTGTGGCTACTTACGCCTGGAATACTGCATTACTGGCAAGCCCTATAATGTGGGTTGTTGCAGGCATCGGGGCCGCAGTGGCTGCTATTGCTATATTTACAGATTGGTTTGGTAAATCGTCCGAAGCTAAATTAAAAGATGCCGAAGCCGAAGGCAAACTGATTGAAACTCAAATTAAGAATAACCAAACAAGGCAAGACCAGCTTTCGAGTAACATTTCTTTAATTAAAAGTTACGAAGATTTGGCCGGGAAAGCAAATAAAACAGCTGAAGAAAATCAGAGACTGTCTGACATTCAAACACAACTTAACAGGACTTATCCTGGAAGTATTAAAAGCGCGACAGACTATTCGGCTAATTTAAATACTGTAAAAGAAACTTCCAAACAGGCAGCATTAGAACTTGCCAATATGCAAACGGAAATGGTTAAGCTAAGGACTGAGGCCGCAAACAATGCTAATTTAAGAGCAGAGTTAAAAATAGATGTGGAAGGGGACAAATTAAATGAGAGCTTAGATGATTTATTGAGTGGCGTAGATTTCTTTGGCGCTCTGGATATATCAAGACAATTAAACGAAGGGATAAAAAACGCCGGTAGTGCAGAAGAAATAAACAAACTTGCACAGGAATTAGAAACACAATTCACAAATAAATTCGCTACACAAATAAAAGACGATCCGCAGGCCGCTCAGGCAATCTTCGCACAGTTTGACAAAATCCGGCAGGCTGGGGTATCAAGTTTGGAGACGTCGGCAGCCTCATTTAGGGATGTTTTCTCTGCTAATTTTGAAAAGGGTGATATAATAAATGTGAATGCCCTGGCTTTAAAATTAGGAATACCATTAAAAAATGCTAATACCGAAGCGGCTAAACTCGGAGCTACATTAATTGACAAAGGCAAAGAGGCCGGGCAGGTTTATGAATATCTTGCAAAAAGCACAGGATTGCCAGTAGAGCAAATAAAACAAATGGTTAATAACCAGGTAAATTTAAACAAACAGACACAGGACACAGCCGATGCGACAGGGAATATCGCCGAGGCCTGGACAAATGCAAATAAAATACAAAGAGAATCCCTTGATAAGATTCTACCTGAATATGCTGCTTTAATGGATAAAATAAGCAAGGGCAAAGGCACTGCCGACGATGAAAGGCGCCTCGGTATATTGAGACAGGAAGCAGGGCAATTAAAAGGCCAGATAGACGCCAGGGATAAAATCAATAAATCGGCTAAAATATTATTAGGCCTGTCAGACGATGAAATTATAAAAACAAAAGAGCAGTTAAAAGAGACACTCAAAGTTTATGATTTAGAGCTTGAAAGAATCCGGGGTAAATTATTCAGTGTGTCTATTTTCAGCAAGGAAAGCCAGGAACTGCAAAAGCAATTCCAGGAATTATATGCAAGGCGCCAGGCTATCGAAGAAAAAGGCGTTGAGAAATCCAATTCAAGTGCGGCTAAAACCAAAGCCGCTGCTTCACTTGAAGAGCAGATAAAGAAAAACCAGGAATTAATATCTAAATTATTATTAAAAGATAAACTATCTTTTACCGAGGTGACAAGATTAAATGCTTTAATTTCCCAAACAAGATTTTTAAATATAGAACTTGAACGCCAGAATAAAGCTAATCAACAGGCTATCGACCTTACTAAAATAAAACAGGAAATTAATTATGCTCCGATACTCAATCCATTTTTACAACTTGCACGTAGTCCGGAACTACAGGAACAGGTAAAAGCGTGGCAAGGTATATTCAACAATACAGATGTAGATTATCTGGCAGGCGTTAAAGATACCGAAGAAAAAGCACTTGAAATAAAACGTCAGTCAATAGCACAATGGCAAAGTATCTTACAGAATGCACAAGATATTATTATAAGTATTTTTGCCAGTGAAAATAAAGAAGAAGTCGAGGCACGCAAAAAAGCCACAAAAGAAAAGCTCGAGGAATACAAAAAAGAACGCAAGGCCCTGCAGGATTTAGTTGATAACAATGAAATCGATTACAATGAATACCAAAGGCGTTTATCTGATTTGGATAAAAAGCAACAGGAAGAAAAGGCCGCTGCCGATGCCGAGGAAAAGAAAAGAGTCGAACAAAAGAATAAAGCTATCTGGAACAGCACACGGGAATTATACAAAAATTTAACTTCGCAGCTTGTAACATTTAGTGAAGAAAACGGCGTTCAGTGGAAGTCTATCGGGGAAATCGCAGCGCAGGCGTCAGTGGTTATTGGAACATCACTCGCCGCCGCTTTCAAAACCGGAGACTGGAGCGGATTTTTAAAAACGATGGCACTTGGCATTATCGATTTTGCACAGTCAGCAGTAAATGCTTATTCCGCGGCGGCAATAGCAAGTAGCGCAGGATTATTTGGTTTGGGATTGCCAGCAACATTAGCAATTTTGGCGAGTGCAAATGTAGCATTAGGCCTTGCAAGGGCCGCCGTCTCCGGTTGGAAAGAAGGCGGTTATACAGGGAAAGGTGACCCTAACAAACCGGCGGGTATTGTCCATTTGGAGGAATTTGTAGTTACAGCCAGGGCGATGAAAGCTAATCCGGAATTAAAAACATTTCTGGAGAGTTTGAATCGTGGGCGTCAGCTTTCAGATTTGGCCGTTGACTACTCAGGCCGCCTCAGCAATATAAATCTTAGAACCGGGAATCCGTCCATGCGCGGAGAATCGGCAGAGAACAGCAGATTAGACAGCATAGACAGGAAAATGGACGCCCTGATAAGAACGACAGCCGAGGCCGGCGTAAAATTCCGCTCAAAACAATCTATTGAACTTGAAATGAACCCCCTGGAGATGAAAAACAGCAGTATCGTTACAGGCCTCAACAAATTCAGGAACAAAAAGGTAGGGAGATTCTAATGTACACTATAATATTACATGGCGCCAACCAACAAATTAATTCAGACACTTATTCTAATGTAGCGTTAGCATGTGTCCAAAATTTGACCGGATATTCCCTGATGACATTATCTGTTATGGCAGTTCGCCCGTATCCGCAGTTCGAAGGTGACACCGAAGAGGGCGTCGGTGGCGTTATGATTGAAACGGTACAGCAGCGAACAAGCTACGAGATAGCCGTCGAGGCATACAATTTCAATGACAGTGCCGATACAAACAGCAAGACACAGCTAATGAATATCCTGAATAAGAGATATTTATTTTTAGGCAACGTAGATTATCCGCACACCTTGACATGTACGAACGGCGTTGTAGATGTAGTCCGTACAGGTTATGAAATTGAACAGGCTGACCCTAACTATAAGTTTTTAATTAGTTTAGCTAAGAGAAAGGTAAATCCGTAATGGCCAAAGCATGGACAAATAACAGGTGGAATATCGAATGGAAAGGACAGCAGACCGGATATTATTACAAACTTGTGATACGCCCGTCTGACACCACAGCCATGACGCCCGTAGATGTTGACCTCCCGGATGACTGCCTTGCAGATTTTGAATATTCCTGGGAGTACGACAAATATCCTGTCGGTATGCCGGCGGCGCCCTCGCTCGATTTAACGTTCAGGATTGACAAATGTACAGCAGAATTTGCCAAAGCATTAATCAATGACCCGTTTGCCGACCACACAGTTAATTTGGAAAGTTATTACAGTTTTGATATTACGTGCGGCAATGTCTTTGAATTATGGATATCATATAACGGCGGCGTCAGTTTCAATAAGGTTTTCATCGGCGTTCAGCAGGTAGGCAAAGAAAATGCTTTCAGCTATGACGATATGACTGTTAAAATTGAAGTTATCGAGATTGGTTATTTCACATTGTCAAATATACCCACCGAGGCCCTGGACTATGTCCTGATGAATAATGATAGTTTGGTACATCAAAGCAAAGGATATTTAGATTATTGGTATTTAGCGAACCAATCTTATATGAGAACAGGCACATACAGCCCCAGGCATGCATTTAATTTTTGGTACTTCCCTACATATTTATTGTTTTATCATTTAGATTACATTGCCAGCTTAATATCAAACAGGCTTTATAGAGTTGACTGGGACTGGGATACCGTCGATTATTCATTTTACAACCTGACAAATGCTTACAATTTATTGGATTGTTATTACAGGCAGAATTACACCGGTGACGGTTCAATCGGTACAAAGATAGATTATGATGAAATTTACAGCTTAATATATTTTACCGATAAAACCGTAACAACAGATTGGCCGGGCGCCATGGCACAGCAAACAAGCAATACCGGCAGCGGAGTTCTCGGGTTACCATACATCCTAAAAAAAGAATATCAAAGCTGTTGGGATTTAATGAGAGAAATAACAACAGAACATTTGAAATATGCTTATACAACTTATGACGTATCCTCAACACCGGCCACAGTGGCAAGATATACAACAAGAAATATTTACACCACTGATTACATCGATATTTCGGATAAAATATTATTAGATATCGAACTTGAAAGTTACGATGTTTTACAGGCCGCCGACGCCGTATCAGTTGATAAAGTGGAAGATACTCCCGACAAAATTACAGCCTCAAATAAAAAAGCGAAAAACGACAAATCATATTCTGTAAATGTCATTCTGCAAAATGTTCCATTTGCCGGTAAAATGGATGTCAAAGCAAATGATCCAAGTTTGCCAAGCCGTCATACATCCGTCAGGCGGGTCAACAATACAGAACAGTTTTATATCGATACGTCTGTTATTGTCGCAGGTAAAAACTATGCAAACCCGGATTCTATCGATGTTGTAAGAGTCCATGAAAGATGTAATTTTCAATTGTCGTCAACTACAAAATCCGACGATATTATTACAATCCCGGATATAGATTTAGTTGACCCTGCATCGAACAATCCTTACACACCTAATATATTATGGCCGCCGGACTACGACCCGAAAACAAAAGAAGGATCAGGCACCGGCAATATTTCCCGGCAATTAGTCGGGCAAGTCTCGGGCAAATTACGTTGTATAGCAGAAACATTATTGGATTTGTTTGGTGGCAAATACCAGAGGCTGTTAAAAGCCAGGTGCAGGATTAATGACTTAGCTACATCGGCCACTACGAACAATACATTTGAACCTACCCACGAATTATATTATGATTTAGATTTAATATCACCGCACGCCGGGATGTTAGATTCCATTGAGCGCCGGTTTACTCTGTTGTCTGTAAAATTATCAAAAAAAGAATTTGTAGAATTTGAAGCAATCTCGAGAGCGTTATAATGAACGAAACGAAACTACCCGCAAACATTGTTACGGAATTCAATTTGACGCCCGATTTGAGGCGTAAAATTGCCGGTTCATCTGTAA
>DAINRZ010000096.1:0-9885 GCA_036741575.1 Kapaibacterium sp. (SeqCode) | reverse complement strand
GACTGTTATTCACCCTTGTATGCCTACGATCCTTACTGGGGCTACAGCTGGCGCCACAGGCCTCATTGGGGATACCACGACTGGTACCACAGCCATCATGGATACTCTTACGAACCTGAAAGGGTTGTCAACAGGACAAACAGGTCGTTCGGGCCTAACAGAGGCGGTTACAGCAACTCCGGCAGCGGCTCTTCCTCGTCCTACAAAACAATTGGGACTTCCAGAAGCGATATAAGCAGCAGAAGTGGTTCGGGCGCTACAAAATCGATCTATTCAGACAGAAATGTGCCTACTTACGATTATTCCGGCAGCAGCAGGAGCAGCGACAAAAACTCCGGCAGCAGCGGCTCGAACCTAAGGAATTCAGGTTCGTCGAGAAGCGGAAGCGTAAAGAGCACAAATTCAGTCGATGACAACAATACAAGGACTAGCCCCAGGAATTATGTAACACCCGATTACAATACTTCGGGTTCGCGCTCTGGCTCAGTCGGTAACTCTTCCACAAAGAGTTCTTCTGGCGAATCTTACAGAAGCAGCTCCGATTCCAAGTCATCGACTTCTTCACGCAGCTCTGGAAGCACCTCTTCCGGCTCATCAGGCAGGGAAGTAAAATCGTCACCCTCGAGCAGCCCCAGCAGTTCGGGTAATTCGAGCAGTTCTAGGTCATCAGGTAGTTCCGGTTCATCGCGCTCGTCTTATACTTCGCCTTCATCGTCGAGTTCGTCCAGCTCGTCAAGTTCATCTAGTTCATCAAGTTCGTCACGTTCATCCGGCTCGTCGGGTTCATCCGGTTCATCGAGCCGCTCATCCGGTGGAAGGAGGTAATTAACAATGAAAAGGTTAGTATTAATAGTATCGGTAATTACATTATCGGCATTCAGCTTAAAGGCTCAGTATATCGAAGACGCATTAAGGTTTGCAATTCCCAATGGAATGATAACACCCAGGGTGGCAAATATGGGAGTATCATATTACGGATTGGTGGATGATATAGGCGCATTGATGTACAATCCCGCCGGCATCGGTATTATCAGGAAAAGCGAATTATCTATCGGTATGGGATTTACACGCAATTCATCTGAAACGGAATACCTGGATATCAAGAATCTGCTGAACACCAACGATGAATATATAACTCATGCTGGTATTGTTGTACCCTTCGATATGGAGGATTCCAAAGCAAGTATAGGTATAGGGTATTTTCTGGAAAGCAATTTCGAGAATAATATGGACTATGGCGCATTCAATCCTAATAATTCGTATATAAAAGACTATGTGGCCAACAAGCCGTCAAATAAAGAAGATAACTTAATGTATCAATTATATCTGACCGATCCTGAAGGAGGTTATTCACCAATACAGGACAGCCTTGCACAGAAAGGAACCGTAACGGAAACCGGCGGGATACATAACTTTACAGGTGCTATCTCCTTCGATTTAAGCGATAATGTATCTCTTGGCGGCTCGATTATCGGTAAATGGGGCACCTATAACTACAACAGGGTTTATTCTGAGGAAGATATTTATAATAAGTACAATTTTAATGACGATGTCAACTGGACAAACATCGACCTGAATAAAATGACAATCGACGAAACAATAAAACAGGAGATTTCAGGAATTACAGGATCAATCGGTATAGTTGGCAGGATCGAAAAATTCATGAGGATCAGCGCCAATATCAAATTCCCTACATATTATGAAATAACAGAGAAATTCAGCCAAAACGGCAAAGCAGAATTCGATAATCAGGATATTCGCCAATATGGCTATGAGGGCGAAACATCTTATAAAGTGAAAACACCTTTTGTTTATGGTGGCGGCGTATCGCTCCATGCAGCAGGGCTTACTTTTTCGGCAGGTGTGGAATATACCGATGCTTCCCAAATAGAATTCAGCGATGCAACTTTGGAAGTTGAAAGCCTGAATAAAAACATTATCAGGGATTTGGTAGGGCAGACCACATGGGGATTCGGACTTGAATACAAACTGCCATGGATACCCGCCGAGGTCAGGACAAGTTATTCATCGACTACATCGCCTTATTCGCAGGATATTTCGAATGCTTCCATTAACTATTTCTCGATTGGCGGGGGAGTGTATCTTTCTACCAATGTAAGGCTCGATGGAGTTTTCCGCTGGATGGACCATTCTGAAGTCAGGTCGAATTATCCATCAGGACTGATTAATAACTATGTTCTTTCAAATAAACCTTTAAACATTGGTTTCCAGATTACATACAGGTACTGATTCTTTTAAACAAAATCTTTTTTGCGGAAAAGCCGGTTCATTGCGCACCGGCTTTTTTTAATGCAATAACTGCTGCTGAGTGCTGTTAATTGTCATTTTTTCGTTGGTATTTTCATTAATTATATATATTTTAGTTGTTCTATAATAACGGAAATTAAAAAAAGTTTATATTTAGATTTTGGAGGTAATTGCTTGAAAAAGAATATTGGAAAGATACTGATTATTATTGTTCCGGTGATTTTGGCGTTATTCCAGCTTTATCCCACATATGAAGCGAACGAATTGACCGAAGTCAGGAACGAACAACTAAAGTTAACAAAATCTGATTTAATGACTATCGATACATTGGTAGCCCAAAAGATGACTGCTTTCGAAAACGACAGGATTGCTGCCGGAATGCAGGTTACCGAGCAGATGAAAGCACAGGTGAAGGATTCTATTGCCGGATTCGTAAAAGATTCTGTTTTATCATTCAAAGAAGCAGCATTCAATAAAGTTTACGGCGAAGATTACGAATCCGCCAAAAAGAGCAGGATAAAACTTGGCCTCGACCTTCGTGGCGGTATGTATGTAATTCTTGAAATTGACATTGTCAAACTAATCGAAGAAGCAGCCCAAAAAGACGATATCGACGAAAGGTTCGACTCGGTGCTTGCCAAAACAAGGCTGGAAACCGAAAATTCAGACATCGACGTTATCGATGCTTTCTACGAGAATTTCAAGGAAATGGCAGCCACCGGCAAAGCCCAGCTTTCCGATTACTTCGATTATGGCGATAATGCTAATGATGCAAATGAAGTTGACCAGGTTATACTCGATAAATTAAGAGAAAACGAAAAAGAAGCTGTTGACAGGTCAATTGAAATCATCAGGCAGCGTATTGATAAATACGGTATTTCCGAGCCGACTATCCAAAAACTGGGTTCACGCAGGATAATGCTTGAATTGCCTGGCGTAACGAATGAAAAGGAAATGATTGAACTTATTAAAACTACGGCAAGGCTCGAATTCCACCTTGTTAAGAATAATGAAGATATCTTCCAGTCATTTTATAATATTGATAATCTGCTTGCTAAAAAACAGGTATTCAAAAAGGATACTTTGAAAGCCGACACATTAGCAGCCGCCGACAGCACAAAAGCTGCCGACAGCGCTGCTGTAGCCAAAGATAAAAACAAAGATAAAAAAACTAAAACCGACAGTGCAGATGTAGCAACAAAGGATACTACATTAAAAACCGACAGCTCTAGTGTTGCAAAAGCTGACGGAAACATAAAAGACACTGCCCAAAAAGCCGCTGAGTCTGGTTCACAGTACGATAAAGAACACCCTTTTACAAACCTATTCACTACTTATTTCTCTTTCGGTGAGAATTCAGAGCCACAAATTATTAAATATACTACCGATAATTTAAGCAGGAAAGGTGATTATTCATTCCAGATTAAAGAAACTAATCTTGAAAAGTTTTATGAGATTTTGAACAGGCCAGACGTCAAAGAATTGCTGCCGAACGATATAGTTATAATGAGAGGCGCCAAAAAAGTAGAAACCAGGGAAACAAGAAACCAAAAGGAAAAAACATATGAGTTTTTTGCTCTTAAGGAAGAACCCGAACTGACAGGCGAATATGTCACAGATGCTGTGGCCACCTATGACCAGCAAACAAACAAGCCCATTGTTCTTATGGAAATGAACTCCGAAGGTTCAGAAAAATGGGCAAAGGTGACTGGCCAGAATATAAAGAAAAGAATAGCTATCGTACTCGATGAATTAGTATATTCAGCCCCGGTAGTGCAGAATAAAATCGTTGGTGGTAGCTCGCAGATAACCGGTATGGATAATGCAGAAGAAGCCAGGCTGCTTCAGATTGTATTAAAGGCAGGCGCCTTGCAGGTACCCGTAGCAATCAAGCACAAAATGTTTGTCGGCCCTTCACTTGGCGAAGACTCTATCAATAGCGGCGTGACTGCAAGCCTTATAGCAGTTGCATTGGTTATCTTGTTTATGCTTGTATATTACAGATCCGCAGGTTTCGTAGCCAACTTAGCTGTTATCATCAACGTAATGATTGTATTGGCTGTGCTTGCTGCATTCGGAGGTACCCTTTCGCTGCCCGGTATCGGCGGTATCATCCTTACCATAGGTATGGCCGTGGACGCTAATATCCTTATTTACGAAAGGATCAGAGAAGAACTTGCCAAAGGCAGGTCGTTGCGATCCTCAATAGATGAGGGCTTCAGTAAGGCGCTGACTGCTATTATGGACTCGAACATCACTACCCTTATAACAGGTATAATTCTTTATTATTTTGGCACAGGCCCAATCCAGGGTTTTGCACTAACTCTTATCATTGGTATCTTTGCCACCTTGTTCACCCAGATTCTGATTTCGAAGGCAATGATTAACCTCTGGATGTCGAAAGGCAATACTCATTTCAATTTTGGCCAGCCCAAAGTAACAGTTTAATGATAATGAATAAGAAAGGGAATAGATAATGCAATTTTTTAAGAAAACTAATATCGATTTCATCGGTAAAAGAGCGATATTCTTCTGGTTTTCATCAATTCTTAGTACTATAGGGATATTAGCCATAGTATTCTTGGGTGTTAAGTTTGGTATAGACTTCGATGGCGGTACAGAACTTACTGTGAAATTCGAAAAGCAGGTCGGCACAGAGGATGTGAGGACAGGTATGAAACAAAGCGGTATCGAAGCAAGCGAAATCAAATCATATGGCGAGGGCAGCCAGTTTATTGTCCGTATGAAAAACACTGAAAACATGGACCAAATTAAAGAGAAAATTAGTAAAGCATTCGAAGGCAAAGGCTATGAGTTGATGGGCGAGAATTCAATCGGCGCCAAAATCGGCGGCGAGATGAAGCGCGATGCATTTATAGCAGTCTTTCTTGCCATAATCGGTATCCTTCTCTATATAGCATTCAGGTTCGAGTTTATTTTTGGGCTTGGAGCAATTATTGCATTGATACACGATGTTATTATGACTTTTTCATTCCTGGTTATAGCCCAGCACTTAGGATTGGGGATTGAGGTCGATGCTACTATTCTTGCTGCCATGCTTACGGTTATCGGTTTCTCTATTAACGATACCGTTATCATATTCGACAGGATTCGCGAAAACAAGGAGAAGATGAAGGGTATCCCCATGGCAAAGTACTTTAATTTAAGTATCAACGAAACTCTAAGCCGTACAATCAACACAGTTTTGACCGTTGTCCTTGTGCTTCTAACCATGGTGTTCCTTGGCGGCTCTGTGCTTATGGGCTTTTCGTTCACCATGCTTTTGGGTATCCTTTTCGGTACATATTCGTCCATATATATCGCAAGTTCCTATGTACTTTTTCATTACAAGAAATTCAGGAATGTTGACATCGATGGTGGCGTTTCCGGTACAGGCATAGATAAAAAACAGGCTGCCATTACGGCAACTAAAGCATAATAATTAATAATAGGTGAGTTATGGCATCGGAAAATATTAAATACAGGATTCTGGAAACCAGAACCGAAATTGCAGTCGTCGAGCTTGGTAAGAATGTACTGGGTGGCAGCGAAGCTCTCGAGTTTACCTCGGTACTCGATGAACTGAGCCATTCGCCTGTAAAAATTATAGCAGCCGATTTGAGCAATGTTGAACTGATGAACAGTTCCGGCCTTGGGATGCTGGTAAATGGCCTAAATTCTGTTAAAAAGCACGACAAGGCTTTCGTTCTGGCCTCTGTGCCGGCAAAAGTTGAAAAACTGCTAAAGATGACTCACCTCGACGAAGTCTTTACAATTTACAGCGGAATAGATTCAATCTGAATTTTTATTTGTTAAAGATAAACAAGCCCCGGCGCAATTGTTGTGTCCGGGGCTATGTTTTTTTTTATCTCTATTAATTTACTTCTGTAATCGTTCATTCAGTATTCATATATCGTAACTTGTTTCTGGATATTCATTTTATTCCGGCTATTTTTGGGTTCAAAGCCCTATTTCCAATTATAAGGTTAATTGTCTGCACTACGGCTTTTTCTGAACCTTGCCTTCAAAATCATCAATCCGAATATGGCTGATATTACCGATGCAATCAGTACAGATATTTTGGAACTCTCGATTAGCTGTATATCATCGTATGCAAGCCCTGAAATGAATATGGACATAGTATATCCTATCCCGCATAAAAATCCTATGCCCAAAAAATCGGCTGTCCTTATGCTGCCATGATTCTTTGCTAATCCAAGTTTTAAGGCTAATAAAACAAATAACAATACTCCAACGGGCTTTCCTAAAACCAAACCAAGAATTATACCCAGGCTTTCGTTGGATGCCAAACCGGCAAAGAAATCCGAACCAAGACTAATGCCTGTATTTGCTAAAGCAAAAAGTGGCAAAATTATCATATAAACCGGCATATGAAGGGATTTCATTAGCTTTTGCAGCGGAGAATCAATACTGCCTTTATTATGTGGTATGGCAAAGGCAAGGGCAACGCCCGCGATGGTGGCATGTATCCCGGACTTTAACACTAATAGCCACAACAATATCCCTAATATCAGGTAAACCGGTAAACCTTGTATTTTCAGTTTATTAAAATATAATAGGATTAGAAATACTAACAGCGCCCCTGCAAGGTAGTATAGCTGAATAGCGCCCGAATAAAAAGCGGCAATTATTACTATTGCCCCAATATCATCGACAACGGCCAGAGTAATAAGAAAAACACGAAGCGAGGAAGGAACTCCCCTGACTAATGAGAGTACGGCTACGGAGAACGCAATATCAGTAGCCATCGGTATTCCCCATCCGGATATCGTTACTTTACCGATATTAAAAGCTATGAAGATAGCCGCAGGAACAATCATTCCCCCTAAAGCAGCAGATCCCGGCAGCATTGCTTTAGCAGGGTTCGAGAGTTCTCCGCCCGTAATTTCTTTTTTTATCTCGAGCCCCATAAGCAGGAAAAAAACTGCCATCAGGCCGTCGTCCACCCAGTGGCGTAATGTTTTAGTAAAAAAGTATTCGCCGCCCTTAAATCCAATTTCTGTTTTCCAAATGTCGTTGAAAACCGGCGCAAAATCACTATTTGCAATTATAAGGGCAATTATTGTGAACAATAGCAGTAAGAATCCGCCTGATTGATCAGAGTGAAGAAATTTACTTAGTAACCTACTCATTTATCACCTTTTTTGTAATACAATTTATCAAGTTGAATTTTTATCTTTGCGGGATTGGTAATCGGCATTTCATGGTCGAGAGTTTCATAATCCAACAAGGTTGACTTCTTCAACCTCTCGAGGTTAGGTAGCTTTGTTCTGTTTGTCGTTTCAATATGGTCGCCTTCATCGCAAATAATAACTTTCGGCAGGAAAGCGCCTTTGCGTCCAATAAATTTATCCATAGTTTTTATTGCTTCGTTAAATTCTTCTTTTGTCGCCCTGCCCAAAGCCTCATACTGCCTAAGCTCTTTATTGTCCCAGGTATATACAGTGGCATGGCTTTCTGAAATTTTATCGTCAATTTTAATACCTGTATTTAGAGTGTCATGTCCCGACGGCATCAAAAGTACTTTGCCTCCGCCGCCTTCGATATTGGCTGCATAATTCGGCCTTGTCACACCGGAAAGCCAGCCTTGTAAGTGTTTCATATAAATTTTTCCAATCTGAATTGGAGTGATAAAATGCATAATACCTTTTTCTTTGTGGCATTGCAACAAATAATACGGATGGACCCCAACCCAGAACATTCGCCTGAATGTTTCAGCAAGTGTTTTATAATAGTCATTGACATGATTAAGCAGTACTGTTTGGTTTCTAATTGTAAATCCGTGTTTCCTTATTTTTTTGATGGCTCTGGCAAAGTCTTCGGTAATTTCCTGATAGTGGTTAATATGAGTCATAAAGTAAACATATTTTTCCGGCCCGGTATTAAATTTATTCGATGATTCCTCAATAAGTGCCAATATATCATCGCTAACAGCCATTGGTAAAACGACTGGTACTCTTGTAGCAATCCTAATTACCCTGATATGTTCTATTTTACTCAGCTCTTCGAGTATAAATCTTAGCCTCTTTGAGCTGATCATCAGGGCGTCGCCGCCTGTGACAAGTACTTCATCAATATTCTTATTGTAATTAATATAAAACAATCCCTTCCTGATTTCCTCAATATTGACTTCTACAGTGCCGTTAAGGGACTTGGACCTTTGGCAGTGATTGCAATACGATGCGCAACTTGTGTTTTCAGCAACAAAAAGGGCTACCCTGTTAGGATACCGCTGGTAAACAGCGCCGTAGGACCTCGATTCTTCGCACATAGCGCCCTCCAATCCGGTATCAGGAAATAAAAGGTTAGCTGGGGTTGGAACAGATTGCCAGAACACGGGATCGAGCCTCCTGTAAGATTTTTCTCCTTTAAGCATAACCGGATGAAAAGGATCTGCCTGTATCAACGACACATAATAAGGTGTAATCCTCATCGGTTCTTTGCCCTGCTGTTTCATAGCAGCTATAGTCCTTTCAATTTCCAATTCCTGGTAATGGTTCAATCTTATTACTTTTTTCAGTTGCTCAATGCTTCTGATAGAATTCTTAATCTGCCATTTCGGATTATACCACTGCTCTTCTGTTACATTGGCAAACAATTCAATATCGTTATATTTTCTGGGCTCGTAAAATACCCTGCTTTTTTCTTCCATTAGTCTCCTATCGTTTCGGGTTTCACACGTATATCGGCATCGGTGCCGCTTTGTTTTTTATTTTTCATAATTCCAAACATCATTACAATAACCGTGATAATAATAACCTGAATTATTAATGGTTTATTAACTATTGGAATATTGTCCTCGGGGGTAATTGACAAAAAAAGCAGTATTGTAATCAATCCTCTCGGAGCTATAAAGATGAATGGATGGACTGGAGTCCTTGTGACTTTTAGGGTAACATACCTTATGAGATAAATAAATGCCGAAATTATTATTGCCAATATTAGAGAATTCAACTCGAATAGTTCCGAAGTCTCAATTAAGAATCCAAAAAGCAGAAAGAAAAGCGCCCTGATTAAAAAAGTGAATTCGATTATAATATCCTTGAATTTATGAATTTCACTTTGTATTATATTAGTATCGGCGAAATGCATTATCTTTAGGTTTTTCATTTTATCGAGGTTGCCCAGGAAAAGGCCGAACAATAAGATGAATATTAATCCTGGAAGATGGAATTCCTTCGAGGCGGCGTATATTAATACTACTAGCAAAATTATCGGTAAGAACTTAATATGATGGTCAATATTTTTTAATAAGTATGATAAACTGACTGTTGAGACAAATGAAACTACGAGAATTACAGCCAATTGCGTAAGAAAAATTCCTATGGATGAGGTATCGAAAGTATTATTTAATGCTACGAAATTAAAGATTAGTACTCCCAGAATATCAGAAAAACTTGTTTCGTAAATAACGAATTCTTTATTTTCCTTCGACAGGCTGCCGACGCTTGGTATAGCTATTGCACTACTGATTATACAAAAAGTGATTGCATTTATCAAGATTTCACGGAAAGTGTAAACCCCAAATTATACAAACAGATAAGAAAAAAGTATAACCAAAGCAGTTGTCCAAAAACCTTCGTTCCGCTTTCCGGG
>DAINRZ010000095.1:0-9894 GCA_036741575.1 Kapaibacterium sp. (SeqCode) | reverse complement strand
CATAAATATTATTATAATTATCGTCAAATAGGATAATTTATTAAGTCAATTCAACTAAATTAATGTTTTTATCCTTAAAAACAAAATAACCTCTTATAATAAACATTATAAGAGGTTGATTTTAAAGAAAATATATCAAAATGGCCTATTTCTTCCTGACTACCCTGAAGCCTGTTCTTGGGTCGGTTGTGGGTGCACCCTGAGATTCACGATATCTGGAAGTTGCCTTTGTCGCTATATTAAGGCAGTTGCCACCACGTATTACTTTGCTTCCGGTATCATCGTTCGGGCCTTTGGGGTCATTAGCCGGGCTGCTGGCGTAATAAAAAGGCGAATACTCGTCCCAACACCATTCATAAACGTTGCCGAGCATGTCGTACAAGCCCCAGCCGTTAGGTTTCTTTTGCTTTACTTCCTGTGTGGCCGAGCCTGCGTTTTCCTGGGTCCAGGCATAATCGCCGATGGGTTCAGGATCTATTGTGCTTCCTGCCCTGCATGCATATTCCCATTCGGCTTCTGTAGGCAGCCTCCAGCCGTTTTTGGTGAAATCGCAAATAACCTTTTCGCCATCCCATTTATAGCAGCTGTCGAGCCCTTCCAGTTTGGATAGCCTGTTGCAGAATACCATTGTCTGATCCCATCTCATTTGTTCGACAGGTTTTTTCTTGCTCGATTTGTCATAGCTCGGATTGGACTTGTTCATTACAAGTTCCCAGGTTTCCTGAGTAATCTCGGTAGGAGTCATATAGAAATCAAAGGTGATATTGACTGTGTGCGCAGGGGCTTCGCCCATATCGTCGATAAACGGCCCCATAATAAACGAGCCTTTGGGTATCAATACTCTCTCGACGACATAATCCGGCTCGGGCACAGTAACAGAAACGCCATTAGATTCCACACCGTTTACAGTAACTACGACATTACCCGACGAAGCGCCTTCGGGGACAATAATAATAATTTTCTCATCGGTCCAGGATTTGTAAGTTATTACTTCTGTTTTATTTATGGTTACTTTGCTGCTGCCCTGAGAGGCGCCGAAGTTCTTGCCGTAAATACCGAGATTCTTGCCGATATATGCCTTATTTGCATCTAAGTAGTCAATAACCGGTGCTCCCGAAGGTATATCCAGTGTAAAATCGACCTCGTTGCTGTACTTTTTATTAGCATATACTTTGATTTTCCCTGTTTGTGCTCCTGAAGGCACTTCTACAATTATTTGGTCGTCCCTCCACGAAGGATAAACATCTGCCGGTGTATTTCCAAAATAGACATTACCATCGCCACGGCTTGATCCAAAATTCTTGCCGGATAGTGTAACCTGTCCGCCTGCTTTTTGCTTTGATGGAGCCAGGGAATTAATTTGAGGTGTGTCGTCTGTTTGTCCTCCAAGAACTTTAAAGAATACTCCGTTAGTAGTCTTTCCGCCGACATTAACCGAAATATTGCCGGAAGTGGCATTATTTGGCACATAGACCGTTATTTTATCATTTTTCCAATTCAGGTAATTATCTGCCTTGGTGCCATTGAAACTAACGTAACTGTCGCTTTGCTCATTTCCGAATCCAATGCCGTTAATAGTTACCAAAGTAGTTTTGCTATACCCTGAATCCTTGTCAATTGAAATAATTTTAAAATTATCCACAGTGTCTGTGGATTTTATGTAGATTTTAAGATATTTTCCGTTCGACAAAGAATCATTAACTTTAACAATAATATTACCAGAGGAAGCCCCATCGGGAACAAGTACTTTCAATGATGTATTGCTCCATGTTTTATAACCGCTGCTGGCCTCAACCGGCGTGCCATTAAAGGAAACAGTGCTCTGCTCTCTGCTGCTGCCAAAATAATTCCCGGTTATTGTCACTTCGTCGCCAACTTTGGCAGAATCCGAGGGGGATATTGAAGATATTACAGGAGCTTTAAGAGTATCTTTAGGCTTATCATCCGGAGGTTGGGTGGGCTTGTCTTCGCCGCAAGAGAATAAACCAAAAATCAACATAGACATTAAAAAAATAATAAATGATTTCTGTCCGGAACTAATCATTTTGAACTCCAATTTTATTTATACAAAACATTTAACGCACACCAACATCACTTAAAAAAAAGATTTCCATTACTGAGATTACGATACCAGTAACTTTTTTTTCACGTATATAACGTACTTTAGACTATAAAAGGGACAAATTATTTTTTCCAATCCCGATACCGTTTAATTCGATTTATCCGGATGCGGCGGTACAGACGGAATTTTCTTCCATTTTCCTGTTTTTAGGTCATCGAGTAGCATTTCAATAGCTTTATCGAGTTGCTGGTCGATTCCGGCATATTCTTTTGCAGGATCATTATCAACCACGATATCGGGCAGAGTGCCGGTGCCTTCGAGTATCCATTCACCATCGGCGCTGAAATGCCCGAACTCGGGTTTGTACAGATAGCTGCCGTCGAGGAACGGCAGCGAGCCGCGGATACCGATAACACCGCCCCAGCTGCGCTTACCTATCAGCTTACCAAGCCCTGATTGACGGAATTGGTGGGGAAACATATCCCCGTCCGAGGCAGATAGTTCGTTTAACAGGCATACCATTGGCCCAGTAAATACTGCAGTGGGTTGTGTGGTCACAATTTCCTGGTTTCTTGCATTGCCTGCCATAGTTAATATCCTGCGCAGCCTTTCGATAATCATGGGCGAGACATTGCCGCCGCCATTGTACCTGTCGTCGATTATCAAGGCTTCTTTCCTAATCTGGGGGTAAAAATATTTAACAAACTCGTTCAATCCGTTGGCAAGCATATCCGGTATATGGACATATCCGATTTTCCCGCCGGACTTTTTCTCTACATAGCTGCGATTATACTCAACCCAGTCGAAGTACCTTAAACCGCTTTCGGATGCAATTGTCTTGATAGAGTATTCCTTCGTGTTCTTTAAATCTCCTGAAGGAGCTATTTTCAGTGTAATATACTTATTTGCTTTATCAACAAGCAGCTTATAGGGGTGGTTGGTTTCATCCGGCTTTGCACCGTCTATCTCAAGTATATAATCGCCTGCTTTTACTTCGATACCCGGTTCCGTTAACGGTGAGCGGGTATTCTCATCCCAATTCCTGCCTTCAAAAATCTTTGTGAACCTATACATCCCTTTTTCTTTATCAAACTCGAATTCAGCTCCCAACAATCCAACCGTCACTTTTTTAACCTGGGGCATTTCGCCTCCGCCCACGTAAGCATGCCCGCAGTTCAATTCGCCAATCATTTCGCCCAGTATATAGGTCAGGTCGTCTCTGTGCCTGACGTATGGAATCAACTCGCTATAATTCTCCCTGATTTTTATCCAGTCGTTGCCGTGCATTTTAGAGTCGTAGAAGAAATATTTCATTTGCCGCCAGGCTTCGTTGAAAACCTGATTCCATTCTTCGTGCCTGTTTAGCTCGGTTTTCATGTCGCCAAGCATAAGTTTGCCTTTGTCGGGTTTTACTTTAGAATCGAGCTTTTCGATATAGTAATTATTATCACTTCGGAAAATAATGCTTTTTCCGTCCCTGCTTATCACAAAATGAGTAAAATCTGCCACTTTCGCAGGTTCCTTTTTCTCGGGGTCCCATTCGTAGAATCCGTCGGCGGCATAGTAAAGCTTTCCGTTTACAGAGTTCAAGTTAAAATAATTTCCGTTTTTAACCGGCAATTCAAAAATTCGGTCCGAAAGCCCCTCCAGGTCTATTTTACATTCATTGCCTTTTTTATCATTTTTATCTTTTTTATCAGCCTTTTTTTCTTTTGGGTTCTCGGTATCTTTTTCCTTATCGTCTGCTTCATCTGCTTTCACTTCTGCTTCGTCGCTTTTATACATAAAAGGCCCCTGGTCGCCTGCCGAAAGCACCAGTCCGTATATTTTCGACATATTATTATAAACATAACTTCGTTCGAAACTTCCTTCGTTATAATTAAAACTTCTGTCCGAGACAAAATAAAGGTACCTGCCTTTGGAATCGAATTCAGGCCTGCCGGAATTGAAAAAGTTATCCGTTGCCTGGACAGTTTTGTCATTTTCGAGAGAATATAAATATACCACTGATATCCCGTTCTCGTTATCGTCCGTAAAAGCCAGCCATTTGCTGTCGGGCGACCATGCATAGTCTCGCATTTCCCAGGATTTTGATTTGGCTACCTGTTTTACTTTTTTTGTTTCAATATCAATATAGTACAATTTCATAGTCTTATCGGAACAAGCTATCTTTTTCCCGTCGGGCGACCATGATAGTTCGAACCTATAGGATTCTCCGTTATCTGTAAGCTTTGTTTTGCCTGTACCGTCGGGCTTTACTATAAAGATTTCGTCTTCGCCTGTTTCATCTGCTACATAAGCGATCCACTTACCGTCGGGCGACCAGACTGAGTTACGCTCATGAACTCCCGATGTCTTTGTCAGATTGCGGGTGAAACCCTGTACGGCAGGGACAGTAAATACATCGCCGCGTGCGTTGAATAAAGCCCTTTTACCATCGGGAGAAATGCCATATGAAGAAATACGTTTGGAAACATCTACAATCTCTGTCCTCGCACTGCTGTAATCATCTGCTATTTGTATATTGATTTTGATGTATTCATCAGTTTCAGGATTCAGCAAATAAACATAACCGCCATTTTCGAAAGTTATATTATCAATGCCCAGAGAAGGGAATTTTACGTCGAATTTATCGAAATTAGTAATTTTCTTTAATTGATTAGTTGTCAGGTTGTAGCAAAAGAGGTTCATTCTTTTGTCCCTGTCGCTCAAAAAATATATTTTATCTTTATACCACATGGGTATAATATCCTGTGCGGGATTGTCGGTGATATTCTTTAAATCTTTAGATTTAAAATCATAAATCCAGATGTCGTCTGCCTGGCCGCCACGGTACCTTTTCCAGGTCCTGTATTCCCTGAAAACCCTGTTGTAGGCAATTTTTGTTTCGTCTGGCGCCAGGCTTGCATATCCACCTTTCGGAAGCGGCAGTTCCTCGGGGAGTTCCCCTTCGAGATTAACAAAAAACAGCTTACCGGTCCAGGCATGCCAGCTTTCGTGCCTCGACCTGTAAAGCAGTTTCTTGCCGTCTTTTGTCCATTGCATAATTATTTTGTCGGGCCCCATACGCTCGGGCAATCCCTGAATATCCATGCTGAAAGTGAGCCTAACGGGTTCGCCGCCTTCGGACGGTACTGTGTATATCTCGCGGTTGCCGTCGTATTCGCCCGTGAATGCAATAGTGTTTCCATCGGGCGAGAATCTGGGGTAAATCTCAATTCCTTCGGATGAAGTTATTTTACGGGCAATACCACCGCTGCGCGGAACAACGTATATGTCTCCGGCATGAGTAAATGCTATATGCGTTTTGGATGCGCTCGGGTATCGTAGCAGCCTGGTTTCGGCTGAATTGAGTATTTGCCCGATGCCTAATAGAAATAGTATAAAAAATGCAATATTTTTCATTTGTTGTCCTCGAAAAAAAATACAAATTATATTTATACGCAGGATATTTAATTAAGTTTCATTCTATTGTGATACAATCATTATTGACAAGGCTTTCTCCAGATCATGGCAATCGGTATATTCAAATCCGTTGCTCGAAAAACACATTCTGCCTTTAATCCTGAAACTGAACGTACCTGTATCGGAAGGAATACCCGAAAATACTCCTGAAGGCGACAGATCAATACCTTTGGGCAGGCTGCCGCTAATTAGTTCGAATTTTTTCATGGAGTAGCTGCACGTTATATCATAGGTTATCTGTTCATTATATGTCTGCCCGACAATACCCACAGGTAATTCCCCAGTGGTTATGGAATTGAATTTACAGTCTTCACCGCACGAGTAAAGCACAATAAAAAAAGCCAATAACAAATTTAGTTTTAGGGTATTCATCCTTTTCTCCGTTGTAAAGATATTACTATTTGGACGTTGATCCTTATCATGAATTTTACCTCTTGTCCGATAATGAGTCTTTAATAATATCCTTCCGCAGGCTTTTTATCAAACTCGTATCGAACCCAAGTTTTTCTGCTTTGGCTATATATTCTTCCGAAAGGCTGTACTCCTTTTGATAGAAAAGGATTGTTGCCAAATTGAAATTAAGAATTGGGTTTTCAGGCTCCAAATCGAGAAGAATCTTATAATACTTCCCGGCTTCGCCATATTTCCTGGAATCGCTTGCAATTTCGGCAAGGTTGGCAATAGCCATATTTGCCGAGGAATCGATATTTTTTGCATTTTTGAAAGCTTTCAGGGCATTATCGAAATCATTAATTTTCACAAACGAAACACCGAGCATAAAGTACAATTTCGGATTATCCTGCTCGTAACCCAGTATTTGAATTAAAACATCTTTTGCCTTTACGTAATCCTCTATCCCCATATGCAGGTCGGCAAGTTTTGCTAAAGCATCTGGTTTGTATTTCTGGTCATTTGAAAGCAGAGTAAAGTATTTTATTGCTTTATCCACCCTGCCCGTTTTCTCGGCAAGCGAAGCCAGCGACCACAAAAACCTTGGATTTTGTTCGTATTCGTAGGATTTCTCGCTTAGCTCGAGCGCTTTTTCCAGGTTTTTCTTGTTGTAGTAATATCTCGAAAGGTCATTATACAATAAGGATTTGGCATAGCCCGCCCAATGTTCCGTCGAGGCAAGGTTTTCGGCTCTTTTTGCCGACATAAGCCCGTCTGAATTCAAATATATCCAGGGCAGACTGTGGACTAAAGAAATCCCTATTACCATCATGGATTTCATAAACCTGTTTTCTTTCTGGTTAATCAATACTATAGCAGCCAAAACACTTAATGGGACGGCAAACAATGTAAACAGGTCCCAATCGCGGGCAAATCCAAGTTCGGGCTTCATTATAACGAGAGGAATAAACATGAGTAGAGTGCATAACAGCAGAAAAGTATTTACAGCACCCGGTATTCCTGAATTTTTCGCTTTAAGTAATGGCAAAGCAATCAATGCAGGAAATACAAGCAATATCTGGTTTATTATATCGATAAAATGCTCGAGTGACAGTATCCCGTAATATTCTTCGTTAGTAAATACCGGCAGCAGCCTGCTTTTTTCCGAATAAGCCCGGAGAATACCGGCAGGGGAGAGTCCGCCCCAATTGAAAACTAACAGCAGCAGCGCTACAAAAACGAAGGGTACTGCGAGTACTTTAATAATCAGGTCTTTTTTCCTGTTGCCCGGCAGCTTGGAATACGAATACACAAGTGATGGAAAAAGCAGTGCGGCAACGGGATGCAGAATTATACCAAAGGCGAAATAAAAAGAAGGTTTATAACTGCTATGCTTTTCCCGAAGCATAGATATTGTGGCAAACAGATATAAGACAAAAACTAATGCTAACACAGTGTAGCTTTCCACATAGCCGAAAAAGAGCTGGGCAAAACCTGCGGTAAATAGAACCAATCCCATAATCAGGGCATCCCCGTTGCTTTTATCTTCAATCCTGGAGGTGTAATACTTTCTAATGGAAAAAATCAATAGAATCCCGCAGAGAATACTTATTAACCTGTAAATCAATTCACCCGAAAACCATTCTGCCCTGTCGTCGAAAATCAGGGCATTAATTCCGTAATACAGTGTATTATGAATAAAAGTATCCATGGGTTCGGCACCCGAAAAGAATATGCCTCTTTCGGTATCGGAAATCCTGAGCAGGCCGTCGCCAAGAAAATATGTATCCTGCGAAAGTAAGAGCATTATTATTGCTGATATGGTAATTAGCAGCCAAAAAGGAATTCTCGAAGCTGATCTTTCATACTTTTTCAGTATTGATGCGGTTTTCTGCCTTATTCCCGGAACAATGAATATCAATCCTGCAAATAAAAACAGCATAACGGAAAAATAATTGTAATATGCCCACGAATCGATCCCCCATAAGAGCGGGCTGTACGTAAAAACCGCAATTAAATGAAGTAATAAGTATAATACAGCAATTAAAAACATTTCATTATTCAAAGTGCTACAATAATATTTTTCTAACTTAAACTAAAGTTAAGATAAAATCAAATAAACTATTAGCACAAAGAATATTATGTTTACCCTCAGGGTAATAGAACCACTTTGCCGAAGTTTTCGTTGCCTTCAATAATTTTGTGTGCCCGTGCAGTTTCTGCAAGAGGCAGGCTTTCGTATATTACCGGTTTTATGCTTCCACTTGCAACCATATCTACAAGGGTTTCCATCTCCTGCTTAGTACCGAGGTAAAGGCCGTGTATGGAAATATGCCTAAGGTAAGTCATGTGCAGGCTAAGCATCGATTCGCGCCCAGTCATTATTCCGCAAAGCAGTATCCTGCCTCCCTTTTTAACTAATGCAAAGCTTTTAGGGAATGTAGCAGGGCCTATGTAGTCTAATACTACATCGATACCAAAAGGAAAAATCTTCTGTACTTCTGCAGCTACATCGTCGGTATAATGGTTGAAAACATAGTCGGCTCCCATATCCCTGAGCCTTTTTATTTTATCTGGAGTGCCGGCAGTTGCCACCACTTTAGCGCCGGCATTTTTGGCAAGCTGAACAGCTGTCGTTCCAAGGGAACTGCCGCCTCCCCAAATCATAAACGACTCGCCGGGCTGGAGTTTGCCCACACCGTGAACGGCGTGGTAAGCCGTCAGCCCCGCAACGCATAGCGATGCTGCCTGGCCGAAATCGATTCCTGCCGGAAGCTTAATCAGGCTTTCTACAGGCACGGCAACATATTCGGCGTAGCTTCCGTTGATATGCATACCGAAATACTTCCAGTCGAGGCTCAGATGGCTGTGCTCGGGAAGTCCGAAGCCCGATACACTTTGGCTGTTCCTGTTAATTGTTATTAACGGCATCGAAATAACTCTTTCGCCAATAGAAAAACCGCCGCTATCACCGTTAATCTGCTCGATTGTGCCTGTAATATCCCCGCCTAAAATATGGGGCAGGGGGATATTCAATCCCGGGTATCCGTTCCTGATAACGATATCTGCCCTGTTTATACCGGTAGCGCCGATTTTTACCAACGCATAATTTTCATTTAATTGCGGAAGAGCTGCATCTTCTATATATTCAAGAAATTCAGCCCCGCCGTGTTGTGTTAATAATACAGCTTTCATTATGATAAAGATTAATGTTAATAAAAAATAAATTTAGTTTAAATTAAATTTATGCAATAATTATCGAAAATTAAAATAAAATTGAATTATATACTTAATTGCACATAAATTTGCTAAATTTATAACTATATTTATTGATACAAATAATCATCGGGGTATTTATGAAAACAGCAATTACAATAGTTCTTGGATCAATTTTAATGCTTATAGCCTGCTCCGGCGAAAAGGGCAGCCAAAACGACAAGCCAGCCGATTCTGTTGCAAAAGTTACACAGGAAGGCAAAACAAGCGATAACGGCGTAATTAGCCTCGATCCCGAAAAAGTACCTGCAGAGATGAAACAGGCTGTCGATGAAATATCAAATTGCCTGAAATCGGCCGTAGATAACGCGGGATCTGCACAGGACGGGTTGCAGGCTATGAAAGCTTGTGAAATTGCAATTCGTGAAAGATTTAAAGATCAGCTCGAAAAAGAGCCTGCTTTTGCAAAATATTTCGATGAGATTGGGGAGCAGATATATAATTCCGAAAAAATCAGGCTGAAAGAGAAATTTGCTAAAAAGTAACAGAACATATTATATAAATCTAATGTTTAATGAATCATAGGTATTATAAATGAGTGAACATCACAGAATTATTATTGTTGGGTCGGGGCCGGCAGGCTTTACGGCAGGAATATATACATGCAGGGCCAATCTGGAAACAGCAATTTTCGAGGGCAACCAACCAGGCGGCCAGCTAACTATTACGACCGACGTGGAGAATTACCCTGGATTCCCCGA
>DAINRZ010000094.1:0-9927 GCA_036741575.1 Kapaibacterium sp. (SeqCode) | reverse complement strand
TTTGTTAATTTTGTAACCAAGCATTGTTTTTTTATTAACAGTTAAATATTAATGGAAATTAGTAGAGGGATTTTATGAAAATCAGGCGTGAAGATGCTCTTGAGTACCACAGCTCGGGCAGGAAAGGCAAAATCGAAGTAATAACGACGAAACCATGCGTTACACAGCGCGATTTATCGTTGGCTTACAGTCCTGGGGTTGCCGAGCCTTGCCTTGAAATCGAGAAAGATGTCGACAAAGTATTTGATTACACAGCCAAAGGCAACTTAGTTGCCGTTATTTCCAACGGGACCGCCGTTCTCGGCCTCGGCGATATAGGCCCCGAAGCAGGCAAACCCGTAATGGAAGGCAAGGGTGTGCTGTTCAAAGTATTTGCCGATATCGATGTCTTCGATATCGAATTAAGGACAAAGGAAATCGACGAAGTTATCAGGACCTGCGAAATCCTGGAACCGACATTCGGCGGCATCAACCTTGAAGATATCAAGGGGCCGGAGTGCTTCTATATTGAAAATGAACTGAAAAAACGCCTCAAAATCCCCGTATTCCACGACGACCAGCACGGCACGGCAATTATCAGTGGCGCTGCGCTGCTTAATGCCTGCGAGATTACCGGAAAAGACCTCTCAAAAATGAAAGCTGTTTATAACGGGGCAGGCGCCTCGGGTATTGCCTGTGCAAAATTCCATATCAGCCTGGGCCTCAAACCGGAAAACATAATTATGTGCGATACCAAAGGCGTAATCTATAAAGGCAGGACTGACGGCATGAATGAGTTTAAAGAAGAATTTGCCATAGAAACAGATGCGAGAACCCTCGAAGAAGCCCTCGTCGGCGCCGACATATTCTTTGGCCTTTCCAAAGCAAATTGCGTATCGAAAGAAATGGTTAAATCGATGAACGACCATCCGGTCATTTTTGCAATGGCCAATCCAGTTCCCGAAATATCTTACGAAGATGCCAAAGAAGCAAGGCCCGAAGTTATTATGGCTACCGGCAGGTCAGACTATCCGAACCAGGTTAATAATGTCCTTGGCTTCCCGTTCATTTTCAGGGGTGCACTCGATGTGCAGGCAACGGCAATTAACGAAGAAATGAAGCAGGCGGCTGCATTTGCTTTGGCAGCATTGGCCAAGGAAGAAGTGCCCGAAAATGTGAAACGTGCTTATGGTGTTGATGAAATGTCATTCGGCCCCGATTATATTATTCCCAAGCCGTTCGACCCCAGGGTGCTTACATGGGTTGCCCCGGCAGTTGCCAAAGCAGCAATGGATACTGGAGTTGCACGCAAACCTATCGAAGATTTTGACAAATACAGGCTGCAGCTCGATTTCCGTATGGGCAGGGCCGACAAAATCATGGAAAAGATTTACGAAAAAGCCCGCCACAAACCAAAAAGAATAGTATTCCCCGAAGGCGAGCAGCAGCGTATAATTAAAGCAGCAACTATTGCCCGCGATATGGGGATGGTTATTCCTATCCTGATTGGCGAAAAAGAACAAATACAGGCTGTAGCCGATGAATTCGGCTACGATATAGAGGGTATCGAAATAATCGATCCTGTAAAATCAGAAAAATTAGAAGCATACATTACCGAATACCTAAGGCTTAGGCAGCGCAAAGGCCTAATTCGCCGCGAAGCCGAGAAGAATATGAAATATATGCGCGTTTATTACGGAGCTATGATGGTGCATATGGGCGATGCAGACAGCATGATTGCAGGCCTGACATCTCATTACCAGTACACCATAAGGCCGGCATTGCAGATTATAGGCCGCGATTCCAAATTCAACAAGGTAAGCGGATTGTACATCGTCACTACCAAGAAGCACCAGCTATTCCTGGCTGATACAACGGTCAACGTTAATCCTTCTGCCGAAGATATTGCAGATATTACATTGCAGACAGTTGAATTTGTTAAAAACTTCGACGTCAAGCCGCGCGTTACCCTGCTTTCATACAGCAATTTTGGCTCTGCTAATGGCGAATCGCCAGCTAAGATGAAGGCTGCCCTCAAGATTATTCAGGAGAAGTCGCCCGACCTTATGATCGACGGCGAAATGCAGGCAGATACGGCAATGGATCCCGAAGGCCTGGAAATGGCATTCCCGTTCAGCAGCCTGAAGGGTGGGGCCAATGTTTTGATTTTCCCCAACCTCGACGCAAGCAACATTGCTTACAAGCTGTTGTGGAAAGTGGGCGGCGCCAGCATTATCGGCCCGATAGTACAAGGCTTGAGCAAATCGGTTCATGTTTTGCAGCGCGGTTCATCCGTGCACGAGATTATCGATATGATTGCCCTTGCAGTAGTCGATGCCCAGCATAAGAAAAGTGTGTAGAGTAAGCAAGAATTTGCATAAAGTAAAGAAGCCCGCTTCTTAAAGAGGCGGGCTTTAATTACCTAATTCACTTAAAAATTATTTTAAGCTGGTTTATAAGAGAAAACACTTTACAACTGGTCATAAATCGAACTGATGAATCCAGGCAGTATTATAGGTTTTATTGATTCGGACTGCCCTGTCAGTTTGTCGATTGTAACAAGTACCGAACACAACCTCTCGTCGCCTTCGGCCATTTCGTATTTGTGGGCTGTCTGCAGAGTGAACCGTTTGATGGCAATATCTTTCCTCATACCGACGACTGAATCGAAGGGGCCTGTCATACCCACATCGCTTATGTAAGCAGTACCGTTCGGCAGTATCGATGCATCGGCTGTGGGGATATGAGTATGTGTGCCGATTACAGCGCTAACCTTACCGTCGAGGTACCAGCCCATACAGATTTTTTCGGCAGTTGCTTCGGCATGGAAATCGACAATTATAATCTTTGTTTTTTCGCTGATTGCTTTCAAAGCATAATCAGCAGTCTTGAAGGGGCAGTCGATTGTCTGCATAAAAGTCCTTCCCTGCAATTGCAACACGCAGATTGCCGTTTCATCGTCCAAATCTACTAATGTATAACCCTTGCCGGGATTGCCCGAAGGGTAGTTTAATGGCCTTAGAATGTTTGGATTGGCGGCCAGCAAAGGGCGGGATTTCCAGTTGTCCCAGATATGGTTTCCTGTCGTGATAACCTTGGCCCCCAGTGAGAACAGGAGTTCGGCTTCTTTTTCGGTCAAGCCTTTTCCGTTAGTTATATTTTCGCCGTTAATGATAATAAAGTCGATTTCATGCTTTTCCTTAATCTGCGGTAAATAAGTTTTTGCTGCATTCAGTCCCGGCTCGCCGACTATGTCCCCTACAAATAATACTTTTAATTTGTTTTTCAATTTTATATATCCTAAAAATTTTATAGCTTTAAATTTTAAAAAATATAAAATTAGCAAATGTTGGCTAAATAATATCAAAAATTGATGTCTGGCAGCAGGAAAAAATATGAAGATATATACTAAGACAGGCGACGACGGCACAACAGGCCTTTTCAGCGGCAAAAGGGTGGATAAATCCTCTTTGCGGGTGGAGGCTTACGGTACTGTAGATGAGCTGAATTCTATAATCGGCATTGCTATGTCGGCTTGCGGCAAAGACTCTCTCAAGGCGGATTTGGTCACAGTCTCAAACACATTATTTGTTTTGGGGGCCGATCTGGCTACGCCACCGGAACCAAAGCCCAAATGGGAAGTAAAAAGGGTAGGGGAGATTCATATCGTATGGCTTGAAGGCAGAATAGACGAATATACTGCACTGATGCCCGAACTGAAGAATTTTATACTGCCGGGCGGCAGCATTGTGTCAGCTTATCTTCATCAGGCCAGGACTGTTTGCAGGCGTGCAGAGCGCAGGGCAATAGCTTTAGCTGCCGAAGAATCCATTGGCGAATTTGTGGTTAAGTATTTAAACAGGCTGTCGGACTACCTTTTTACGGCGGCAAGGTACGCAAACCTGCTTGACGGGGAAGAAGACATCAGGGCAGAATTTTAGGATTATGAAAAAAGTATTAAATAATATGGAAGAAATGACTGAAATGAAAAGGCCATCGTGGGACCAGCTTTATATCACGATGTGTTACCTTGTCGGGATGCGCAGCCGCGACGGCCACACCCATGTAGGGTCGATAATCGTCGATTCCGATAATGTCCTCGTTTCGACAGGGTACAACTCCCTGCCAAGAAATATCGAGCTTGATGCCGACGGTAAAAGGCTTTCCAGAGAGGGGGGCGAAAAGTACTTCTGGATGGAACACGCCGAGAGAAATGCGATTTACAATGCAGCACGGCGTGGCACAGTGCTAAAAGGCTGCAAGATTTACGTACCCTGGACTCCATGCACTGATTGCGCCCGCGGTGTTATCCAATGCGGTTTGTCGGAGGTCATTATTCACAGGAACGGACAGGATTTCTACGATAAATTTACAAACGGCAAATGGTTCGATTCGTACAATCGGACTTACGAAATGCTAAACGAAGCCGGTGTGAATGTCAGGTTCTATGAGTGTAATATCGTAGTTCCCGAGATTTACATGAACGGCAAAATCCACGATGCGGTAGAGTATTTAAACAAATAAAGGGTTAAACATGGTTTTATTAGAATTTTCAATGTTTCCGACAGATAAAGGCGAAAGCGTTAGCAAGTACGTTTCTCAGGTTATCGATACAATCGACAAAAGCGGTATAACATATAAACTCACTCCTATGGGAACAATCCTGGAAGGGAACTGGGATGATGTGATGGCTGTTGTAAACGCCTGCTTCAAAGTGTTGGAACCGCAATGCAACAGGGTGTTTTCGACAATTAAAATAGATTACCGCAAAGGTGAAGAGTCGAGAATGGCTTCCAAGACTGATAAAATCAAAGCATTATTAAACAGGGATATTAAGACAGGCTGAGTTCAATTGTTTAACAAATCATTTGGTAATAAACCAGTATGTTATGCAATTCTGGAAAGCATTTTGGGGCCAATTTCTTAATTGTCTTGGAATACAAAAATACAATCTGAATATCTTGGTTTACTTAATACTTAAATTTCCCAAATAAAATTTGGGGAGGTGCATTTAATTTGTTAAATCACAATTAGTTAGAAAATAAAAGCAACAAACTAAAAAACTCTTTTCCGATAATAAAAAAACAGCAAAAAACATAACAATAAATTCAGGTTTCACCGGCAGCACCCTTACAAACTATTCCGGGGCTCTTCCTGTCCATTAGTTGATGAATAAATCAGGGCTGAGCAAATCGCTGTATACAATAAGCCTGAAACTGCATCGCAACTCCAAAACATCAATCGGCGTTATGCTTAGCATAATTACGCTTGCGAAAATATGCGGTATGACCCGCATCAGAAGGATAGAACATTTCACATTAGACCCATTAGTGCAGAAGCTATTCAATCTGTCAGACAAAATCAGCGACCCAGGAATAATCGACAGGCTGAAAAGATTTGACATGATACAAAGTTCGGAGTACATGCAAATCAATGGAGAAATGGCCAAGAAAATCCACTGACAATTGCAGACAAGTCGGGATATACCCGATCTGGACTCATCGGTAAAGAAGGTATTCGGCAATCAGCAGGGCGCGGATAAAGGATTTATCGAGAGGAAAAAGGGCGCGAAAAGCTATCACATCTTACTGGTATTTCTGAACAGTACGCGCGAATGCCAACTCAGCTGGCTGCGCCCCGGAAATGCCTATACTGCAAACGGCGCGAATGAGTTTATAAAACAGTCGTTTCTATTTTACCGGAAAGTATAAAACATATACTGGTAAGGGCTGACAGCGGATTTTTTAGTGATATGCTAATAAGCGTTTGCGAAGAAAAGCCAGGGACTTATTATCTAATTAAAGTCAAACTCAAGAACAAGGTAAGCGTTAAGTGCAGTCAGGAATGGCAGGATGTCCCATATATACCGCACATGCAAATTTGTGACTTCGATTATTGCCTGAAAAGTTAGGATAAGGCGAGACATTTTTCAGCCGTCCGCATACTTAAAAGCGAAGTCAGCGGCGGGCTTTTGTTCCCTGCAAAGAATTGGGAATATTTTGTTATTGCACTAATATTGTCGGCAATCCTTTGCAAATCCACAGGTTGTACGGCGACCGGGGAGTAAGCAAGAGCTGGATTGAGAATGTTATGAACCAAATGTTTGCAGGGCAATTGTTAACGAATGATTTTTGGGCAAATGAAGCTCTTTGGCTCTCAACCGAATTGGCGTATAATGTTAGAGTGTGGATGCGAAAATTAAGCGGCGAAAGAACATGGCAGGAAGAACCGGCAACTTTCCGAACATGGTTCATTCAACTGGCTGGAAAGTAGTGCATTCCGGGAGGCAAGTATTTTAGAAAATGTACAAAGCATATTATTACAAATGGAGGTGGCGAAAGATTGATGAAGCTATTGATGATTTATCATTTGCTTAATCTGAAAAAAAAATTGAACTTATTGGAGAAGTGTGCCAGTAAGTGGAGAATAGTTCAAATATTCCCTGTTAGTAGCACGTGTTGCGATATAATCCGTGAAAGACTTTGCAAAAATTGAAATTTGTCATGGTATTTTATTGATTTAATCGATATTTTTATAATTCATTGTTTATACTTTGGAAATTTAGGTAATATGTGAATTTTAGTAATTGTCCCATCTATTCAGTGTGATTTCTTCTTGTAATTTTTTTCTCCATTCAAACTATTTTTTTATGACTGCCATATATCTCTGTGTCTTGCTGCGCGATATTGTGCAAGGTTTTTAGGTTGTTGCCGTCTAATTGATTTTTACACAGCATAAGGTAAAATTTTGACTAAGATATTTTTGTTTACCCTGCTGCTGACTGCTGCAGCAGGAATAGATGTTTTTGGCGCAGGCGGAAGCCTGGGCGGGAGGATTATCGATGACAGCAACGGTTCTGTGCTCGTATCGGCTTCGGTTGCCCTCCACAAATCATCAGATTCAACTCTGGTGAAAGGAGTGTATTCCGGCAATAACGGCGAATTTATATTCGAAGCATTAGACTACGGTAAGTATTACCTGAAAGTTACTTACATTGGATATAAGTACAATAATGGCAGAGAATATGAAATTAAGGCGTCTGGCCCTGATATCGACTGCGGCGATATAAAACTAACCGCCGAGTTTATCAATACATCTGAACTAAACGTCACCGCTCAGAAAGAACTTGTAGAATATAATTTCGATAAAAAGGTGATTAATGTAGAGCGAAGTATGATTACTGCAGGCGGCACGGCAGTCGACGTCCTGCGTAATGCTCCGTCGGTATCCGTCGATATGGATGGTAATGTATCACTACGCGGCAGCAGCAACCTGCGAATATTTATCGATGGCAAGCCCAGTTCGAGGGCTGCATCCGGATCGGCCCTGCTCGAATTGATACCGGCAGAATCCATCGAAAGAATAGAATTGATAACGAATCCATCGGCCCGCTACGAAGCCGAAGGCTCGTCGGGCATAATTAATATCGTTATGAAAAAACAAAAGTCCGGCGGCACAAACGGTGCAATAACGGTGAATGCAGGCACCGGCGACAAATACGGCGCAAATGCAAGCATCAACTCCTATATCGGCAGCGTTAACCTATATGCTAATTACAGCTACCGCGACGACCGCAGGAGAGGTACCGGTATGTCCGACAGGCAGGTGTTTTCGGGGGATACTATCAATTCGTTGCTTATGAACCGGACACGCACGATGGATATGGTCTCGCATCAGTTCAATCCTGGCATAGAATTCAATTTCCTTGGAAATAATAACATTGCCTTTAACCTTAACTACAATTACTCGGACAGGAAGCATTACAGTTTTATCAATTACAACGAATCATATAATTATTTAACAGATCAGTTGCTTTACAGAAATAATATTACCGAGCCGAATTATGACAATTCTCTGGATATGAACCTGAATTACAGGCACACATTCGAAAAGCGGGGCCACGAGCTGAGCGCAGCCGCAATGTATTCATATTCCCTGGACGATGAATCGACGGATTCTTACCTGTATTACCCCGATGCCGAAGGATATACTCCGCGCAGGTGGATTACACTTACCGATGAAATAGTGGAGACTGCAATGTTCCAGGTTGATTATGCCGAGCCGCTCGATTACGGGATTAAATATGAAACCGGCTACAAAACAACAATTCGCAGTTTCGACAATAAATTCAACTATCTGAATACTGATTTGCTGACAGGCGCCAAAACCGAGGACCTGTCGAAAAAAAATAAATTTCTCTTCGATGAGCAGGTGCATTCACTATATGCAATACTACAGGATTCGCTTGCAGATTTCAGGATTCAGGGTGGCCTTAGGTACGAATATACCGTTATCGATGGCAACCAGCAAATAACCGGCGAGCAATTCGGCCGCAGCTACGGCGATCTATTCCCATCGATTCACCTGAGCTACTCCCTGACAAATATTAACAAAGCATTCCTGAGCTATTCCAAAAGGATAAACAGGCCGCGCAGCCATGCGCTGGATCCCATTATCGACTATTCAGACTCGCTGAACCTTAGGCACGGCAATCCCGGCCTGAAACCGGAATATATCGACGCCATTGAATTCGGCATGGAGAATAATTTCGACTTTGCTGGGCTCAATTTTACATTTTTCTACAGGCAAACGACAGACATGATGGCTATGTACCAGAAATCGCTGGGCAACAACATTTTCGAAATTTATCAGTTGAATATTGCAAAGGGAGTAAATTATGGAATGGAGTTTTCCATATCGAAGTCATTTGGCCTGTGGCTGCGTTTGAACGGGGATTTTTCGCTGTTCAGGAATGAAATTACCGGAGCCACGCCCGACATGGTGGTGGACAACGAAAGCTTCAACTGGACAGCAAGGATAAATACAAATATTATGTTATCGAGAGGCCTGGCATTCCAGGTAATGGCCAATTACAGCTCGCCCACGGCGACGGCACAGGGTACGCGCGAGGAAATGTTCGGCATCGACCTGGGTGGCAAGCTCGACCTGTTCGACAAGCAGCTTCAGGTATTTACACGCATAAGCGATATTTTCAATACCCAGAGGTTCAGGTTCAGCAATAATGGCGCGGGGTTCATCTCGCTCAATGAATTTAAACGCGAATCGAGGGTTTTCGTTTTGGGCCTGACCTACAAATTAAACGGCAACGGCTTCTCGGAAAGGAAAAAAGACAGGCAGCAGCAGCCCATGCAGGATGATTTTGGGGAGTAAAAGGGGGGGATAATTTTTTTTTTATTAATTGCATTTTTTTCTTGCATATTGTTTTTTTTTTTATATATTTACTATGGGAGTTCTAACAATATAGTCAAGATTATTAATCGTATTGATTGAATTCCACGAAATTACTATATATTAAGAAATTGTTGGGGGCAAGGAAATAAAATCTCAGAATCATCCATAGAAATGATAGAATTAAAAAACCGGGTGAAGTTATTTAATTCTTATAAAATAAATAGATTTATGACTCCTATGAAATTATTACTGATTATACCATTGATATTTGTAAACTGTTTGGTATTGTATTCTCAACAAGAACCCACTATCCATCAACCCGGCACATGTGGTTATTGTCTTTCATCTATTAGTATTAGTGTATACCGAAACTCTGTATATATATCTACTTATGAGGGTATAATTTATGAGGTTGATATGAATACAGGGAATCTTAAAAACATTATTCAAAAAGATGTAAGTTCTTTTGAAGAATGGGATTTTCTTCACAAGATTTATTTTATTGACATTTCTCCCGATTCTAAATATATGTGTGCAAGTAATTTAGAAATTTGGGACTTGAATAGCGATACTGTCATTACTCAGCTTGAGGGGTATGGCAATATTTTCATAAAGAATATCGAGTTTTCGCAGTCAGGTAAATTCGTTGCAGGAATAGGTGATTTAACTTCCAGCGATCAAATTATATATATTTGGCATGTCGAGAGCGGCAAGCTGGTTTATAAAATAGAAAGAAAGTATACTATTAATAATTTC
>DAINRZ010000093.1:0-9996 GCA_036741575.1 Kapaibacterium sp. (SeqCode) | reverse complement strand
AAGAGCAGAATAACAATCATGTCGGTCTTTGCTCTGGAAAAATATTATACCGAGTTGAATGATCAAATCCAAAACCATAGTATCGATGATAACCAGAAGTTCTATACATCAAAAGAAATAATGAACCGGATAGTCGGGTTCAGGATACACTCCGGAATCATGATGCTGGCCGAAGCCCCCGGCAATATTGAAATAGGAAATTTGGGAAATAAAATTATAGTTTTAAACGGAATTATCGATTCCGAAAATGTAGGCTCTATTATTCGTAATTGCGCGGCATTCGGGTTCGGTTCCGTAATTGCCGACGAATCGGCAAGCAGCCCATACCTCAGGAGGGCTGTTCGCGTTTCGATGGGAACAGTATTCTTCACAAAAATACATTATTCAAAATTAATAATAGAAACACTCAGGGAGCTGAAATATAACGGCTTTACAGTAATAGGAGCCGAAACAGGCAAATGGTCGGTTTCATTGGAAGGTTTTACTTTCCCCGAAAAATTTGTTTTAGTTTTTGGAACTGAGTCGAAAGGTATAAGCCTGGCGGTTTTAGATATGTGCGATGTTCTCATCCACATACCGGTTAATCCTCTTGTCAGTTCAATAAATGTTGCAGCTTCGAGTGCAGTTATACTCAGAGAAGCACAGAAACAGGCAGGTACTCATTTTGAATCATGGCCTTTAAATATGAAAAAGTATTAAATTATTTATTAATAGATTAAAAACTATGACAATAAAAGAAGCCCAGGATACTGTAGATAAATGGATACGTGAAAATGGTGTCCGATATTTCAGCGAACTGACAAATATGGCAATACTGGCCGAAGAAGTGGGTGAAGTGGCAAGGATTATCGCCCGCAAATACGGCGACCAGTCATTCAAGGAATCTGATAAATTCAAAGACCTTGCCGACGAGTATGCAGATGTTCTCTTTGTACTGATTTGCCTTGCTAACCAGACAGGGGTCGATCTAACAGAAGCGTTTAAAAAGAACCTGCAAAAAAAGACTGACCGGGATATTGACAGGCACAAGTCTAATCCAAAACTTAACGGATGATGAATAATGCTTCAATTGCAAAAACTTAAACTGCCGGAATATGAATTTGACATTAAAGTAATGAACGATAATGCATCGATTTACGACCGTATCAGGAAGAAATACGTCAAACTTACGCCCGAAGAATGGGTAAGGCAAAACTTTATTGCTTATTTAATTGAAGGTAAAGGCTGCCCATTTAGCCGGGTCAGGCTGGAAGTAGCCCTAAAATACGGCAATATGCAGAAAAGGTGCGACGCATTAATTTATGACAAAGACTTCAATCCTGTCGCGATCCTTGAATGTAAAGCACCGGAGGTAAGCTTAAGCAGTAAAACTCTCAGGCAAATAGGTTCGTACAATATGCATTACCATGTCGATACCCTGATAATCACAAACGGAATAAATCATTTCACTGTTAGTATCGACAGGATCAATGGTAAATTCGGCATAACTGCCGAAATCCCGAATTATTCTGAAATGGCAGGCAGTAAATGAAGTATACTTTAGTTCTATTAAAATATTTTTTTATTATATATCTGAAATAAGTAATAAGGATTGAGTATGAAAATGATTGTTATTGTATTAGTTACGGCTTTTCTTGCCCTTTCATGTGGTGTTACAGATAATGAAGATGATGTCAATGAGGAGGATTTCTCAGGTATAACCGAACGGGATGTAAACGGGGCTCCGGGTAAATTATTCGACAGCACAGACTGGCTGCCGGGCAGCTGTGGCTCTGAAGGCAATTGCATACTTGATGGACTGGCGGCTTACCCTAATCCATGTATAAATGAAGTATTTTTTCAATATACAATATTAAAGCCCGGACTTATCAGGATAGTACTCAATGATAAGCCAGGAAAGGAATTACTTGTATTAGAATATAAGTATTTAGCTGCCGGTACATATGTATATCGCTTAGATATTTGGCAGAATAATCTAAAGCCAGGTATTTACAGAATTTACATCGAGCTCGAGCCGGCCGGAGGCAATATAATCAAGTCATTTGGAGATATCCAGGTAAAAATTTAGTAGTTAATAATTGACGATTACATGATACCAATGCTTCATTAAGCTATTAAAATGTTAGTAATTACGATTTATCTGGCACCGGCATATCCTTTTATCTCCGACATTGTAAATAGTGAAGTCAGTTTTATGCCGGCTTCTTCTAGTTTTTGCCTTCCACCGCTTTCCCTGTCGATAACGCAGACAGCATTAGTGATTTCAGCGCCCAGAGCACGCAGGTCATTGCTGCTGATAATTACCTGTCCCCCGCTGGTTATTACATCTTCCACTATCAGTAGTTTTTTCCCTCTTATATCAGGTCCTTCGGCAAGCTTTTTTGTACCGTATTCTTTAGCTTTTTTCCTGACGAAAACACAGGGCTTGCCGGTAACAGACGATATTGCAGTAGCCAGTGGTATCCCGCCCATTTCGAGCCCTGCAAGGATATCATAATCCGAATCTATTAGCTTAGCTATGTGATTAGCAATCTCGAAAAGCAGTTCAGGGCTGCTTTCGAACCTGTATTTATCGAAATATTCATTGCTGATAGCTCCCGATCGCAATTCGAAAGTACCGGTAAGATGTGACACATTGTATATTTCTCTGGCTAAATTCTGCCTGTCCATAAAAATTCTTCTCCGTTTTTTACATTTTTAAAATTACGAATACTGTCCTTCTGTTGAGGGCCATGTTTTGCTCGCTGTCGTTGGGCACAATGGGCATAGTTTCGCCAAAGCCGCTGTATTTAAGCCTGCGGGGTTCCACGCCAAGTTTAATTAACTGATTCATAACGGCTTGAGCCCTTCTGACAGATAAATCCTGATTGAACTCTTCAGTGCCGACTGAATCGGTGTGCCCCTGAACTTCGATTTCAAGCCTTTTCCACGAAATCATTTCATCGGCAATTTCTTCAACTATATGATAAGATTCAGGTTTTATAGTCGCTTCGTTAAAATCGAACAGGATTGGCCTCGCAAATTTATTACCGTCAAAACCGTATGGATCAAGTGGGTTTTGGTTGTCCAGGAGGCTGCTATTGTTGCCGTTACTATTTTTATTAGCGCTGGTATCCTTGCTGCCGGAATTCTTATTGCCATTGTTGCTGTTATTATTAAAGTCGCCGTTATTATTATTTCCGTCACTCTGGTTATTATTATTGTTATTTCCGTCCCCGCCGTCCTTCTTGCCCCTGTTTCCGTTGTCGCCTTTGCTGTTATTATCACGGCGGTTATTATTATTGTTACTGCTGGTATCCTTTCCGCCAAGATTTTTATTGCCTATATTGCCGTTGTTATTAAAATCACCGTTATTATTTTTTCCGTCATTCAGGTTGTTATTCCCGTTATTACCGTCGCCGCCGTCCTTCTTGCCTCTGCCTCCGTTGTCGCCTTTGCTGTTTTTATTGCCATTGTTATCATCGCCATCAGTGTTTTTATTACCGTCGCCGCCGTCGCTGCTGCCGTCCTGGTTGAAACCCCTGTTGCTGTCGCCGTCTCCTCTGTTGCCCGAGTTATCGCCATTAAAGTCGGCTAGGGTATTATCCCCGTAATCTCGCCAGTCTGCTTTTTCAATAATAGCAAGGTTGTCTTTCATAAAGTCATAATCAGGATTTGCTTTTGCAATTTCAGTTCTCAAATCATTTGTCTCGTATTGGCAGAAAGCAAATAAGGTATCGAGGCGCTTGGGCGTATTAAGCGAAAGCCTGACTGTATGCAAACCCCAGAACCTGGGAGGCGTGTACTCTACAAGATAAAAGTACTTAAGGCTCATATAAATATCTCTGAAAACGGCTATCAAGTCCTTTTTGGAATAAGCCTTATAATACTTACCACCGGTCCTCCATGATAAATATCTAAGTTTTTCACTTTTGGAATAGCCGAAAGCGACCGTAAAAACGAATACCTTGTTGTCGGTAGCTATTTTAATGAGGCTGTCGAGCGCAGTCTGAGAATAATTGTCATCGCCGTCTGTAAAGATTACCAGCACTCGCGGCACATCCGACGGTGTTTCTTTCAGTAATTCTATCGATTTCACTGCAGCATCGTATACAGCCGAAAACAAACCGACACCCTCCCGAAAATTGGAACGGTAAAGGCTCAATATTTTGGCCGTATCACTGATTAGCGGCACTTTAAGGAAATAGTCACGGTTGAAAGAGCTTAGGGTAATATTATCATACTTTGATTTAAGCCTTACAAACATTTCAGTTCCTTCGAATAAAACTCCCATCAATGCGGTCATCGAGCCGCTATAATCTACAGTGAGCGCAAGGTTGTAAGGTATCGAATCATTGGCGCCGTATTCCATGACGGTGAAATCGGCCATGTTTTTGGTTTTGCGCCTGGCCCGGCCCAGGGTTTCTTCCACTCTTGTGAAGTATTTTTTCGAAGAGTCTTTCAGGTATGGCGGAGCCATATTTGTTACAAAATTGCCTAAAGAATCGTAAACACGGGTGAATATTTTTATTTTTTTGGGATAACCTGTAGAATCAAGCCTGTACACATCGAACAGGAGCTTGTCGTGGTCAACTGAGTCGATTGACTTAAAAGAGCTTACAAAAATAGTCTTATTCGAGTCGGCAAGGTCAAATCCCTGAGTGCTTTCCATAAAATCGTAATTTTCGATTTTACGGGTTCCACCGCATGCATAAAGCACCAAAGCTGCCAAAGCGCCTGTTACTAAGATTATTAACTTTGTTTTCATAATTTATAGCTATAATTTAACTGCTAAAACCATACCGTCGCCGACGGGTACGATACAAGACGTGTAATCGGTGCGTTTTCTTATATATTTATTGAAATTGCGAATGCCTTCCACTTCCTCGTTATCCCTATCGGGGTATTCAGTGGTTATTTCGCCAAAAGCAAAAGCGTTGTCTGCTGCAAAAATTCCGCCTGTCCTCAGCAGGCGTTCGCATTTCAGAAAATATTCAGTATAATTCCTTTTGTCGGCATCCAGGAATATCAGGTCGTACATTGTACCTTGAATTGTATCGATATAATTTCGAGCATCTGCATTAATAACCTCTATAACATCCGATAAACCTGCCTGCTCTGCTTTTCTCTTAATAAAATGAGCGTACTCGAGTTCGATTTCTATGGCAGCAAGCCTCCCACCCTTAGGCAGGGCCCTTGCCATTGTTATTGCAGAATATCCTGCTAAGGAACCAATTTCGAGTATATTAACAATACCGGATGCTTTAATTAGGAATTGCAGGAACAAACCCTGTTCGGGCGATATGCAAATATCCGGTATGCCGTTATCGGCTGCCTCTTTGCGCAATTGTACTAGAAAGCCGTCTTCGCTGGAAAACACTTCGGATATGTACCCAGAGATTTCGCTATTTACTAAAGTAGGTTTAGAAGACATTTAAAGTAATACAAAATCAATAAAAATTATTGAAAATAAACGTAATACGTAATCTTGTATTGTCGTTAATCAAGGTTGGGTACCTATCCTGACATTAACATTGACGCCATATTTCTTAATAGTTTGTATGAATTTATCGAGGTTCTCGAATGATTTGCGCAGCTCATCGTTAAACTTTTTATCATAAAGGAGTGTCGTCACAACGCCATCGCCTTGTTTGATACTTAGGGCAATATCGTTGAAATTATTAATAAGTGTATTTGCGTTATCGGCTATGCTGCCTGTTTTATTAATCAGCCTGTCTGCCGAGGCAGTTACATTCGAGAGGTTGCCGATTAGGGTGTCGGCTTTCGGCTCGTATTTCTGTACCATTTCTTTCAGCGACTGCGATACGGATTTCAGATTTCTGAGCGACTGAACAAGATCCGATTTATTATCCTGCATTATGCCGTTGAGTGTTGTCATAGCTTCTTTCGAAGCCGACACCGTCGATTTTATATCATCGATAAATCCCTGATCGGCAAGCAATTGGTTTATTCCGGCAGCAGTGGTATCGAGCCTTTGTATTAACTTTCTCATGTCGTCGGCAATAAGCCCGGCATCGGTGAGAAGCTCCGGTATGCCTGCCACATGCAGTCCCGGGATGATCTCGCCGGCTTTCAAAACTGCCGGGTCTCTTCCGGGTTTAATTTCAACTTTTTTCCCGCCAGTAATTTCGAGCATGGCAATAGTTGCCGTAGCATCTTTCCTGATATCGGCAGTGACTTCTATTTCGCCTGTAACTATGACGAAACCGTCTTTATTTACTATTCCGGTAACATAGCCCTGTTCCACTCCATTTATAACAATTGGGTCGGATACCTTTAAGCCTCCGGAATTGCCGAAATTCATTGTTATTGGTTTCATATCGGCTCCCACGCCGATATTGCGCACCAAAGCCAGCCCGATAACGAAAATAATAATCGACAGCACGGTAATGATCCCGACTTTAATTTCAGTCCTTTTAGAATTCTTCATCATATTTTGCACCAAAAAAAAAGCCCACTGAAGGGCTTTGTGTAAAAAAACAAAGTTAATCAGAACCTGATTTCGTTTGTACTGCCGGCGCTGTGTTCGCTCAGTTCTTCTTCATCGAGAGCGGGGCTGTATTCAGCGTCGAAGAAAACATCGTCGGAAGACAGCATATCATCATCGTCGTCCGAGAGGCTGTTCTTCTGTTTGCGAGTATCAAGCAGCAACATATTATCGGCAAGGACTTCGACGACATGCTTGCGGCTGCCTGCTTTATCGTCGAAAGTACGTGTTTGTATTTTGCCCTCTATATACACCCTGGAACCTTTGCGTACCAATTTATTGACTACCTCTGCCAATCCTCTCCAGGCAACGATAGTATGCCAATCGGTGTGTTCCTGGATGTTATTATCCCTGTCTCTCCAGGTTTCCGACGTAGCCAGCCTGAATGATGTTACCGGAATTCCACTCGGAGTGTATTTCAACTCTGGGTCCTTACCTACATTTCCTATCAACATAACTTTGTTCAATGTTCTGGACATATTCCCAACCCTCATAACGTAACGTAATAACTTAGCCTTAACAAGTGTAAAATAGAAAAAAAAATCAATAATTAAAAGTAATAAATATATGGTAGGGGATTTTTTCCAAAAAAAAATACTTTTGGCAGTGAAATACCGCCAAAAGTATTTAGGTTTTAATACTCTGCAAGTTTATTCTATTTCGAAGCTGCCTTCTCTGGTGGCAGCTCTTCGTTTAGTTTCATAGCAACCGACCTGAAAATTTCAGGTTTATTATAAGCCCCCGAAATAACTTTTGCCTCGATAGCGCTCAGGTTTTGCGACTGGCTCGAAAGGTCGAGTTTGTCGGAACGTTCGACAGTTGTTTTACCAAGAGGCACAACAGCATTTTCGGCAACTTTTGAGGTTACTTCCTGAACTGCCCGCAGTTGTTTGTCGTCATTTTTAATCGGTTCTACAGTCATTTTTTCATCTCTTTATATATATCAACACATTCTTACTATTTATTAATTTTTTTAAATCCATATTGAGATTATCGACACTATTTTTTATTTCTTTAATATTATTTCTTTCAATTCTCATTATTCTTTCGATATATGAGTTCCAGGAATCCTTGTATTTCGATTTAAATTCCTGGCCTTGCATGGTTTGGAGCCATTCGTTCAATTGTTCTAATTTATTTCTTCTGGTGCCGTATAATTCTGTTAACTCAGTAATATAATCGTTGTCGGGTTTAGTGCCGCGGCCAAGCAGCGCCCCGATTTTCAAAGTAATTTCTTCAAACTCATGAAGAAAACCATTAATATTTGCTGAATTAAACTTGTGCATTAGTCACCTGGCCTGTAGTTTCCATCAACTTAGCTACTATTTTAGCGATTTTCAGAGTAATATCCGGGGGGAACTGTTTAAGGATTTCCTTAGTTTTATTATCCACAACCTGCATAATCATCATATCTGCTTCTTTGTCTTTAGTAAATTCTATACTTACATTCTCGGAGCCTAAAGTAGTCCTGACAATGTCTGCCAATTTTGAATAATCTACAGATTTATTTTTTTCTTCTTCTTTTGCTGCTTTCGGCTCTTCCAGCTGATTAGAACCGCTTTTTTGTTGCATTTTATCTTCGGCAGCCGAAGCGAGAACCGAATTTTCCGGCCTGCTTGCATATGATGATTCATCGCTGCGAACATCCTTGGAAGTTTGCCCCTGGTTTATTTCCTGAACAAAATTGTTTAGCAATGTTGGTGGTAAGCCTGTAATTGGGTTAACCATGGTTACCTCCTGATAAAAGAATTTTAAACGATATTTTTTTACTTATCATAATAATTCAATAATTGCTAATTAAGCTATACTGGCTTTGTGCCTCGAGCATTATTTTGAGCATGGATTCGTATTGCTTTCGCAAAATATTTGCCTGCCTGTCGATTCTATCTTCGAGCTGAGTTTTTTTCTGGACTGTTTCATCGATTTGCTTGCTAAGCGAAAGTGTCCTCGAAGTTATTAAATTATTGTTGCCGGTCAAATTTGCAATAGCATCATTGATTTTAGCCACAAAGCCGTCTTCGGATGAAAAAATATCGGCCACCTTCTGGGGGTCATCCTTAAGAATTTTCTGAAGCGCATCCTTGTCATTAACAGTAAGTGTGCCGTTTGATTGAATTTTAATGCCCATATCCGTTAGTCTGGTCGGATTGCCCGATTGTAGGCCCGATACCGGCTCGGAAGCAATTGTCCTAAGATTGAATTTAAGGTTGCTAATTGCCGAATCGCTTCTAAGCATGGACCTATCATTGGAAACAAAGTTTATCAGGTCGTTGTAAGCTGTCAGCAATGGTTGAATCAGGCTTACTATACCATCGGTATCGACATCGGTATTAATAGTCACAGCCGCATCGGTAACTTCCTGGGCTTTCAGTAAATTGAGTGTAATGCCTGTTAGGGCATCTTTTATTTCGTTTGAATTCCTGGTAACCTTTATGCCTCCAAGTTCTATTTCAGAATTTAGCATATTCATGTCGGATTTCTGGTATCCGGCGTCGGTGCCTGTCGAAACGGTTCTTGTATTTGTATTCGGATTCAATGAGGCCGTTGTTATTCCAAGTTTCTCCAAAAGCGGAGAATCGGAAAACTGAATATTGTAATCTGCCCCTGTATCTTTAGAGGTAAACGAAATCCTGCCAGTTGTTGTAGTATCCTGAACCAAAGTTGCAGACAAAGGCGGGGCGTCGTCTGTTTCACCGTCCCCGTCACTATCATAGGCAAAATTATTAACAGCGTTAACAATTTTTGTCATTGCTTCTTTGTTTGTTTCGCTGCCGGTAAAGTTAACTGTTATATTCTCTGCTACACCGTTTATGTTAAATGTAATTGTTTGGTCGCCGCTAAGGTCATTAAATGTAGTACCGCCCAAAGTTAATTGCTTTGAAATAAGTGCATCGTTTAGTGCAATCCTGTTTACTTTTGCCGAAGTTGTACCTATTAGAGCCGTACCATCGGCAGATGCAGTGAAAAACGAAGCGTCGGAAAGGTTGGTTTTTTTGTCTTTAAACTTATCAAATATATCGCTGGCATTGAAAATATCAAGTTGGGAAACCACAGAGTTTACTTTCGAGCGCAGGCTTGAATAAAATGACTGTTTTGTTTCAAGGCTTTTTTTCCGGGTGTTAAGGGCATCCACCTTGGTTTTTTGGGTTTGCTTGTACGATTCCACAAGCAACTCGCTCTGTGATTTATTTGAGCTGCTTCCTAGTAACGATAATAAGTCAGACATTTCAACTCCCCTTTACTCCAAATTATAAGCCATAGCCCATGCATCCCTTAATTCTTTGATAATGTGGATGGCTTCATCGAACTTTTTCTGGAAAATGCATCTTTGGCAGTATTCGTATAGCCTGTAAAGCCTGGTTGCCACTTCTTCGTAATCGAAGTTGAGGGCGCCCATAAGCTCTACTAACACCTTGCTCATTTTTTGAATATCGTTGCGTTTTGAGCTAATAATGAACAAATCATACATTTTCAGAATAATCTTTTCCTTGCTCCACGAAAGCACCTCC
>DAINRZ010000092.1:0-10046 GCA_036741575.1 Kapaibacterium sp. (SeqCode) | reverse complement strand
ACTCCGGGCGGCAAGCTGCCTGCAGACAGGTTATCCTTGCCCGTCTGCCATATTATTTGCCATTCGGAGTTATCGAATGCTTCTATTATCTCCCCGGCTGCTTTGTTAATCGACGCTGCCCCCAGGCTGCCCCCGAATATCAGCAGGGTTTTTTTCGAAGGGTCAAGGCCCAGTTTGGCAATTGATTCCCCGCGGGCAGGAAGTGCGAGTATATCTTTACGGACAGGATTGCCCAGCCTGCGTACCTTTCCTTTGGCAGGCCCGTCGAAATATGCCGCTGTTTCGTCGAAGGATGTTATTATTAAAGACGCTTTGCCGGCCAGCATCCTGATTGTTTTGCCGGGATTAACATTCGATTCCATCAGCACCAGCGGCACTCCGCTTCTGTAGGCGGCAATCCCGGCGGGGTAGCTTAGGTAAGCACCCGTACAAATCACGGCGTCAATCCTGCTTTCGCGGATGACCCGCCGGCAGATGCTTACCGATTTATAAAGGTTGAACGGCAGCAAGTATGTCTGAAGCGAAAAAAATCCCCTGAAAGGGGTTATCGGCATAGGATTGAACTTATACCCGAGAGCCGGCACTTTTTCGGCTTCGATCCTGTTGGGAGTGCCGGCGAAAACAGCATTAAAACCTTTGCCGGCAAGTATTTTCAACTGCTCGGCAACAGCCAGGGCCGGGAACAAGTGGCCCCCGGTGCCTCCGGCAGCTATTAATACATTGATATTACGGGGCATATTATTTTCCTCTTTTAATACAAATACCCGATTTCGTTCAGGATTATTGCCAAAATTATGAAATCATTGCCTATAAACGAAAAATTTTAATTGTAATAATATTGAATTTAGGCACTCCATTCAATAATTCAAATTCAATGGGGCAAGCCCCGTTGTAGCAAAAATATATCCAATCGACCTTAAGAAAATACTCTAAAATCCAACCGGGATACAACGAAAACTACTTGTAAAATCTCCGAAATTACTGCCTGTTTCACATTGATGTATCGGTTGGACTCTCTGCTGTTCCATGCTGTAAAAACTTAAAAATAATTAATATATTTTTTTAAATTTGCATTGCATATATTCGTAAATGATAGGAAAAAACAGCAGGAGAGGAAAAAATGAAATACTTTTTATCAATAATTATAATAGCATTTACCGCCGGGACAGTTTCTCTGAATGCCCAGGCAGACAAGGTCAGGTCTTACGTCAAGTTTGTTGCCGACAACAAAATTGCCGAGGCTAAATGGGGCTACAAACAAATATCGAAAGACCACCCGAACGACCCGGGTGTTATTTTTCTTGGGGGGATATTGGAGGTTAACGCCGACGAAGCCGTGAAGGCATACAATAAGGTAATAACCGATTTCCCGAAGTCGGAATGGGCCGACGATGCTTATTGGCGCCTTATCCAGTTCCATGTGGTAAACAATGAGTATTCCAAGGCAAAGCAGGAGCTTGCTGCTTTCAGGGCAAAATACCCTGCCTCGGAATTCCTGGCCCCAACGATTGACCTGGTAAGAGTTGCGGGGATTGCCGCAGGCGACAAATCAGAACCTGCCGAAAAAAAGGAGCCGGTAAGCGAAAAGGCCCTGACGACAATGAAGGATACACCCGTTAAACCGGCACCGGACATTAAAACTATAACAAAAGTTAAACCCGAGCCTAAGGAGATTGTAACAAGCAAAGAAATTACCGAGGCAACGACAAAATGGGGCCTCCAGGTAGGGCTGTTCAGCACCAACAAAGCAGCTCAGGCAGAAATGGCCAAGTTCAAGAAGAAAAGGATGGAAGCGAGAATAATAACCAAAGAAATTGAAGAGAACACAATGTATGCTGTTATTGTAGGGGTTTACAAAACCAAAAAGGAAGCAGAGGAAGCCCGTGAAGTCGTCAATTCGGCATGCCACTGCAGCCCTTTGGTCGTAAAATTCTGAAAATTACTTTACTATCGGCGCCGAGAAAGTACCTTCGATACTGCTCCACGGATCTTTCAGCGAAAACTTGCCGCAGGCTTTTTCCGCTGTAAGCTCGGTTATCTCTGCAGACCCTTCGGTCTTATAATCATCGAACTGGACAGTAACTTTGCCTTTAACGTAGATACCTGCGCCAATCCTCATAGGTGCGGCAAATTGGGGATTGGGCTTGTATGCGCCTGCCTCGGCATTCTTTTGCCCGTTAGAAAACGACAGAATAATAATACCCTGCCCTGCCGCAAGGTCCATTCCGGAATACTTAACTAAATCGGCAGGAGCAATTTCCGTGTTAGAAATATAAACAGTTATGGCCTGGCTGTCGCCCCCCAAACCAGAAAAGCCCCATTTGGCTGCCGAAGATTTTATGCTGCTCCAGTCGATTGGCTCGGCGGGGTAGCCGCCATTTTTCGATTCTACCCTGGCTGTGCTTTTTTCGGGGCAGGCCGTATTCTCGGCAGTTTGGCCGGATTTCGAACCATCGCCGTTTTCGCTTTTGCTGCCGCAGCCTGCCATAAAAATCAATGCTGCAGAAATAACTGCCGTTAATAGGTAATTAAACATAATCCTCCTAAAACAATTAGTGTACATATTGTAATTCAAAAAATAAAGAATGATTAGAAATTCTTAATAATCTGAATTACTTTGACTAAATTCTTTATATTCGAAAGTATAATTATACAAAGAAATAATATTTTTTCCCAAAAAAAGAAAATAATATTTCACTATAATATTGAATAATTAAGGATAAGGAATTGAAAAATATTAACGAAAGTTCGATGGAGACTAAGTGTGTGCACGGCGGTATGTCCGATGACGTGTTCGGTGCGGTGGTAACGCCTATATACCAGACATCAACCTTTAAATTCCGCGATTGCGACCACGGAGCAAGGCTTTTCAAAGGCGAGGAAGAAGGTTTTATTTACACCAGGATGAGGAATCCCACTATCGAAGCATGCGAAAAATCTGTTGCCCTGCTCGAGGGTGGCTCGCATGCCCTCGGCTGCGGAAGCGGCATGGCGGCAATCAACACATTGTTTACGGCAGTGCTGGCAGCTGGCGACCATGTCGTTTGCAGCGAATCTGTTTACGGGCCGACTACCACCCTGCTACAAACCGTTTTCTCGAAGTTCGGTATATCAACTACTTTTGTCGATACATCCGACACACAAGCAGTACAGGATGCAATGAAATCCAATACTAAGCTGGTGTTTGTAGAGACGCCGGCCAATCCGACACTTATAATATCCGATTTGCAGGCTATTGCCGTCATTGCCCACAAGCAAGGCGCAAAACTGGCAGTGGATAATACTTTCATGAGCCCCGTGCTGCAGCAGCCTTTCAAATTTGGGGCTGATTACGTTATCCACAGCATGACCAAGTTCCTGAACGGCCATGCCGATGTTGTTGCAGGTATGGTGGTAGTTAATGACGAGGCAGACTACCCGATATTCCGCAAGACGCTCAACCAGATTGGCGGAGTGATAGACCCGTTCAATTCATTCCTTGTACACAGGGGTATTAAAACACTTGCCCTCAGGATGGAGCGCCACTGCTCTAATGCAATGATTGTAGCCAAATATCTGGAAACCCACCCGAAGGTGGAATGGGTAAGGTTCCCAGGCCTGAAAAGCCACCCCCAGTACGAGCTGGCTAATAAGCAAATGGCGGCCCCCGGCGGCATGATATCCTTCGAACTTAAAGGCGGGCTGGAAGCAGGCAAAACCATGATGAACAACGTGGAAACGTCACAGCTTGCCGTTAGCCTGGGCGGCGTTGAATCGCTGATACAGCATCCGGCATCGATGACTCATGCAGGCATGGCGCCAGAACTGCGCAGGCAGGCACACATAACCGACGGGCTGGTTAGATTCTCGGTAGGTATCGAGGACGTTAATGAGATTATTGCCGGGCTGGAAAAGGGAATGACGAAAATATAATAACAGGTTTTCAAGCAATAGACAATTGCAAAAACCGCCCGGGACAGATTTTGGGTGACTCGGGCGGTTTGCCGTTTTCTCCGCTGTGCAGCTTATTTGGCCAGGAGCTTATTCACCCACCCCGGTGGGCTGCACCGGCGCCTACAGCAGTTTTTTAATAGGAATTATAGTTTTTTTTCATTAAAAAAATACCGGTTTAATATTATCATTCATCAGTTACTAATTATCCATATTGCGGAACTTCTATCAGGCAAATCAACACACTGATAAGCTAAAATTTGCGTTAAATCGACGATTACCTCGTTATTCATATGATTTAGAAAAAACTTTCTTTTAATTACATAAGGGATATTATTTGGAATCAGCAGCAGATAAATTTAAAAAAAGGGACAGGGCTCACAGGCTGATGTCTGTTGACGGAAAGTTCAGGGCGGCTTTTATCAAGAATACTGATACTGCCCAAATAGCGGCGCTAAGGCACAATTTAAACGGGGCAGCTTCTGTTTGCCTTGCAAAGGCATTAGGGGCAGCCTCGCTTTTATCTATGTTCCTGAAAGGGGAAGAAAGGATTATCGTCGAAGTATTATCCGACACAGCGCTGCCCAGAATATACGCCGAAGCAATCCAGGTGGGCGAGGCTCGGGGATTTGTGGAGCGTACCCCTGATTTCAAGGATAATGCTCATATCGATTTGTATTCGGGCTTTCTGCGAGTCAGCCGGATATTATACAACAAATCAGAACCTCTTACCGGCATTGTTCCACTTAATGTAGGGGATATTTCGTCGGACCTGGCGTACTACCTGCACCAGTCCGAACAAATTCCCTCGACGGTCTTTATCGAATCCGAAACCGGAAATGACGGAATAATTAGTAAGTCGGGGGGTATTATAGTACAGGCAATGCCCGGAGCCACATTTAACGACATCCTGGAAATTGAGAAGAAAATTGTATCGACAGATGATTTGCTTGCAAAGATAATTGAAGGTGCTAGTGACACTGAGAATATTAAAAAAGTATTGCCGTTTGATTTCAGCCTCCTGAAATCCACACCCGTCGATTTTTATTGCAGGTGCTCCAAGGATAGCTTCATTTCGAAATTAATTACTCTTGGAAAAAAGGAAATATCCGAAATGCAGCAAAGCGGCCAAAACGAGCTTGTCTGCCGTTATTGCAACGAGCGATATTATCTGGATGATAATGATTACACTAATATCTTAACAATAATAAACAGCAAAAGAAATTAATCACATAAAAAAAGCCGGGCATTAACCCGGCTAAGTATTTGATTATTAAGATTAGTTAGAAATAAAGGCTGGCACCTACAGCAGATGTAAACAGCCTCATAAAATTTTTGCCGAAATCTGTTTCGACATTTGACATTTTAGCAGTGGTATTCATTACATTATAATTGAATCCTGCTTCGATATAAACGGCAAAATTCTTTGTCAGGAACACCTGCCCGCCGAATGCAGCTGATATATCAACTTCAGAAAAAGTATATTCCGTACTGCCTTCTGTTTCTTTATACGGTACAAAATAACCTACACTAAGAGTAATATACGGATTTACATCTCCGTGGCTGAGATAATACAGGCCATAGATATTAAAGCCATAGCTTGTTTCGGCTTCTTTTGCCTCGTCTGATAAGTTGTCGCCTGTCATGCTTGTACTCTGGAATCCTATTCCAAAACCTAATTCTATATCGGGCGAAGCAACAAATAGCAGGCTTAGCTCGCTTGCATCGGATGCAAATTCAGCATTTAAACCAAATGTACCCGTGGGAACGCTTGCCTTTGATCCATTGAGAGCAAAAATGAGCATAGCTGCAATGGCTATTGTAGAAAATCTTTTCATAAAAAAAACTCCTATGTTTATGAAAGAAAATAGTTGACCATGCAAATATATTTAACTTATACAATAAAAAATAACAATATTTTAACAAATTCAGAAAATCTTTTGAAGCGAATAACATATGGACCAGACAGTGTTGTCTTTTTGAAAACAACTTAGTATTAACTACTATTAACTTAACCACATTGAATTCACTTTAATTCCCATAACTGGCGGGTATTTATGCCCCTATTGAGTGCCCGAAAACAGAACGATTATTAAATATCCGGTGGTTAATTAATTCCCAAGGTAGTAATGCAACAGCCCATACAATGCGCTGATGCCTATCCACAAAACCATATCGGTTTTGAATTTGTATAATGCGAAAAATGAAACTATTATCCAAATCACGCTGGATATGTCTGTCTCATTTAAGGCCAAACCATTCGGGAAAATCACTTCGATACCGAAAAATACCGTAAGGTTCAGAACAACTCCTACAACGGAAGCAGTTACTATGCTTAAAATACCTTTGACTGACTTTTTCTCCTGGGTTTTTTCTATTAAAGGCGCGCCTGCAAAGATAAACAGAAAGCTGGGCAGAAAAGTATAGTATGTAGTTGTAATTAAACCAGCCAGTCCATGGATAACTGAACTGTCAAAATGGGTGTAGCCACCCATAAAGCCCACAAAAGCAAGTATCATTATTAATGGCCCGGGCGTTGTTTCTCCCAAAGCAAAGCCGTCTATCATCTGGCTGCCGGATAACCACCCAAACTGTGCGACACTGACCTGGGCGACATAAGGCAGAACAGCATAAGCGCCCCCGAAAGTTACAAAAGCCGCTTTAGTAAAAAACTCCGACATATTATACCAAAAGGAGTAGCTGTTGGAGAAAATGCTGAAGAGCATTAGCGGGGCTGACAGCAAAAAAATAAAAACCAATAATTGTATCAGCAGGTTTTTAATTCTAAATTCTTTCCTGTTAACAGAATTGTAAGAATTTATGTAGTAATCATCTTCATTAGCAATTGTTCCATTTTCATCATCAGGCTTCTGTCTGTTACCCGGGATTTTTGTATAAAAATATCCCAGTAGAATAGCAGCTATAATAATAACAGGGAACATCACTTTAAAAAAGAATATTGCTATAAATGAAGCGGTAGCAATTAGTAAATGGAAAAAAGACGTCAGAGACTTTTTGCCCATTTTCAGCAAAGCAGTGATTACAATTGCAACAACTGCGGGTTTCAGGCCGTCGAATAGCGAATAAACCCATTCAATCCTGCCATATAGTACATATAGAACACTTAAACCGGCAAGTATGAAAACAGACGGTAAAATAAAGAGTATCCCGGCTGATAAGCCTCCCTTTGTGCCATGAAGCAGCCAGCCTGTGTATGTAGCAAGCTGTTGCGCTTCGGGCCCCGGCAGTAAATTGCAATAATTTAAGGCATGCATAAATTTGCTGTTCGAAATCCACTTTTTCTTATCGACAAGAAAGGCATGCATGATGCCGATTTGGCCGGCAGGCCCGCCAAAGCTTATGAATCCAAGCTTTAGCCAGAATAAAAATGCTTCCCGGTATGTGGGTTTTTGAGGCTCCACTACGAGAATAGCTGAATTTCCCGACTGATACCTGTAAGTTCCAGCCCGTTATTTATCAGGTTTTCGAATCCCTTGCGATTATCCCTGTATTCTATCAGGTAACCGATAATTTCGGATTTCAATGGTTCAATATTCAATTCATGTGCTATTTCGAGAATTTCGAGCGGCAGCAGCCACTCTTCGGGATACTCTGCTTTTATGGTATCCCAAATAGAACCGAGTTCAATATATCCGTCTTTACTCTCCCTGATTTTCCTCGCTTGTGAGTACAATCCGAAAAGCCTGGTTTTATCATCTGAATGGATAATCTTATGAGTTTTCTCTTCGGGAGCTTTTATGATTAATTCGTAGGCGTCGGCGTCGGCCGGACCGTTGAAAACCGAAACAATGGATTCGCCGACGGCCATATCGTACAAGCCCCATTCCGGTTTGAAAAGCACTTCGTTCTCGTAAACGACAGTACAATCAGATAAAGAAATCAGGATATTCCTCTCCTCTTTTCTATGCACTTTAATTATTTTACCTTCAACAGAAAGGCCCGAATCGAACTCGAGGCTGACAAACGAGCCTGCTATCAGGCCATATTCTTCAAGTTCGGATTCTGTTAGCTGTTCGAGAGGTTTGTTAAAACCAGCCAATTTTCCAATGGGCGAACTGAAACCGTGAGTATGGTAAGTCCTGCCCTGGCCGTCGAGCTGCTTGTCGCCGAAGGCTAATGCCGAAGGCCCGGAAGTTTTAAAAAATACAGGTTTCCCATTCTTCTCAATATAGCTTTCAATAGTGCCGGTGACCTGCAAACCCGAACTGTAAACGGCTGTTGCCGTGCTTTCAGAAGCTACTGCCTGCTCCATGCCATAAATGCCGCCCCTTCTGAGCGCCATCGTATCGGCGAATTGTTCGAGCACATCGGTCAGGTGCCTGAAGTTAGGTGCAACGAATAACTGGGGCTGTGTATTGGTAATATCGAAGCAATGCCTTGCCGCATCTATGGTATAAGGCAGTTTAACAACGTCATCCTCAAGGCATGACATGCTTTCGCCAATAGATGAAAGCAATCCTGCCCCGTAAATTTTCGGATTTTCCAAATCACCTATAAGGCCATACTCAACAGTCCACCAGTGTAGGTTGCGAATCATAGACATTTCCGACATCTCGCCCCTTGTATTCTCCAGATTTTCTAAGTGCTTTTCTGCTTCCGTTATATCCTGAACTGGTGTGTATGGATCCGCTTTTAGAATAGATAGATGCCTTATGGCTTCGTAAACTTCGTAATCCCTTTTTGATGAAAAGGCTTTCGAACCGTATTTGCCGAAGAGGCGAAGGTATTCGGCGTATTCTTTATCGGCAATAATCGGTGCATGTCCCGCTGCTTCGTGGATGATATCGGGTGCGGGAGTATATTCAATCTGGCCGATAGGCCTTATGTCCGCAGCAATAACGAGAACGTTATACGCCTGAAACTCCATAAATGCCGCAGGTGGGATAAAACCATCCACTGCTACGGCAGCCCAGCCGATTTCGCGCAATATTCTGTTCATGCCGTACATGTGGGGTATTGCTTCGATTCCAATTCCCGTTGCCCCAAGGCCATCGACATAGGATTCATGGGCCACCCGGCTGAGGTGCCTGATATTCTGCCTCATCACATATCTCCAGACGGCGTGGTCCTGGGCGGTATATTCATTATAGGGCTGTTCGATGACATAGTTCATCAGGTGCCTGGGCAGTTTAGCAATTACTTCATTCAATTCCATAGTCTCAGCCTGTAATTAAATATACCTAAAAATAATATTTATATTAACTAATTTTTAAGAGATTAGAAGAAATTGGAAATTAAATATTTTAAAGTCTCATATTATTTTGTTGAAATAATATATTGAAATTTTCGGAATAGTAACATTATTGAATTTGAATTTCGCAGCCTAAGTTCGTAATATTGTTTATATTATGTATTACAGAAGAAAAATATTATTAGCCCTTTTGCAACAGTTTGGCGGCAAACTTGGTAAGATTGACCTCCAAAAGCTGCTGTTTTTATTTTGCGATTCTCAAAATGAACCTTCATATTGTTTCATTCCTTATAATTACGGTTGTTTCTCTTTCCAGGCTAACCAGGATATTTCTACAATGGTAAAATATTCGCAAATCGAAGAATCGGACAATCATTGGCAAGTAATTGATAAAAAAGATTACTTAAAAGAATTAAAAATGAAGGATAGAATTGACATTGTAAGAATATATAATAAATTCAAAGATTTACGCGGCGATTCCCTAATTAAATTCGTTTATAAGAATTACCCTTATTTTGCTATTAGAAGTAAAATTGCAAGGAAATTACTCGATGAGGAAGATTATCATAGGGTAATCGAATCGGTACCTATAATGAATGATGTTACTCTGTTTACAATCGGATATGAAAGCAAATCCGTTGAATCTTATACTAACCAACTAATTCGTGAAAATATAAAAGTTCTGTGCGATGTAAGAAAGAATCCTTTGAGCATGAAATACGGCTTTTCGAAAAACCAATTAAAAAACATCGTAGAAAATGTTGGCATAGAGTATATTCAAATTCCCGGATTGGGTATTGAATCCGACAAACGAAAAGACTTGAAAACTGAAACTGATTTTTTTGAATTATTCAATGATTACACATTGAATACTTTACCCCAAAAAAAGGATGAAATAAGCAAG
>DAINRZ010000091.1:0-10098 GCA_036741575.1 Kapaibacterium sp. (SeqCode) | reverse complement strand
TTCCGCCGGCATGAGCCATGCCCCTTGTGTCTTTTTTCCCGAGTTTCCTGTAATTATTATCCACAAGCCCGCGCCAGCCGTCTATAACACCCCATACGGAGGTAGTCGGCTTGATATTTAGAGCGCTGCGCACAACAGCCCTTACAAATGCGTTCATTCCCGGGCTGTCTCCGCCGCCGGTAAGTATTGCAAACTTCATACAATCGCCTTTAAGTTCAACTTCATTTTAAGAATTTTTATGACAAATTAATACACTTATCGGAATAAAAAAATAAACTTTTAGTTAATTTTTCAATATTCAGTAATGTTTCTATTTATTATTTTATAGTAAAATATTTTTAACTTAATTTAGTATCTATCCTAAGATAAATTTCTAAAAGTTTATCAATATAAGTTGGTAGTGATAATTATTTTAAAAAGATACATTTAGTTTAAACGGAGGATGTTAAATGAAAAAAATGCTTATACTGGTTCTGATAAGTTTCAGTTTAGGAATTATGCTCAATAGCTGCGGTAAAGAAGAGTTGCCTCCTGGTGAGGTGAGCGGATATGATGTTTACACTGACAAAGCAACAAAATTAGAAGTAAAAATACCAAAAGGCTGGATCGTTACCCAGAAACCGAACCTTATTATTGCTTATTCTTCGGCCAAAGCCAGGAATACAGGCCTTTTTGATCCATACAACATGGAAATCGACGAAAAAGACCCGGCAGCAAAAATCGAGGTGCTGACTATAGCCATGACTGACACTCTTAATTTTGAATACTTCTTCAAACAATCAAAGAGGTTTACAGAGAATACTTATTCACAGAGAAAGGAAGTTATGATTGGCGGCGTCAAAGGCTGGATGCAGGAATACGGATTCCCCCGGGGGTACGAAAGCCATTGGGACGGCGAGATATATTATGCCGTCAATCCAGACACTTTGGGCGGCATGCTGACAATCGTAATGTTCGATGCTCTTGGCGGGCAATATAAAACCCACTACAAACCTCACTTTGACCAGATTATCAAGGACCTGAAGCTGGCTGTCAGGCCTCCGGAAGAAATAAAATCGAAAGATTCAATTATTATTAAAGATCCGCCATCCAAGAAATTCATGACAGTAACAGGTACTGGTTTTGCTATCGATATACCGGATAATTTCAAGACTTATCCTGCACAAAGGGGCAAGAATGTTATTGCACAATATAACTATATGGGCGAAAGGCGCGGCGACTGCAATATTCTCGTCGAGCAACTGGACCCCAAAGGAAAAACCGACCTGAAGAAAATCGTCGATGATATCCATAAAAGAATCCCTGCTGCTTCGCCGGTCCAACCCATGACACTTGGTGGCGGCACAAAAGGCTTTGTTTTCGCTTATACTGTTAGGGCAAATTCGAAAAGCCAGGCATATTTTGCAATGAAAGACGGTAAACTCTTCAGGATTACGATTAACTGGTTTACCGGCATGAATCCCGTCGATAATAAACCCGAAGAACCTAATTACAAAGAAGTATTCATCAGAAGTGCAAAAAGCTTTAAATTCCAATAATACCATATAATTGATTATTTTACGCAGGCTGCCAGAGTGCAGCCTGCGTTATTTTTTTGGCTGCAGCATTATTTAAGATGTTTTAATTGAACCGAATAATTATTAATATTGTATTAAGGGTTGTTGCAATTTTCAATGGTTTTAATAACTAGGGTTGCAGGTTTTTGGTTTATGATATTTCCATATGAAAAAAGCAGTGTTTATGCCGGCGTGATTACCTTGCCGGTTTGCATTATATCCCGATTGAGTGCGGCCTTCAAAACCAGTTATTATTCTTACATATGAAAGCGGAGAAAGAATATGTCACCGGAAACAGTAACAGTTGAAAGCGGCAATATCAAATCAGCCGGTGAACAGCTCCTGATGGCCGGCAGCAATTACATGGAGTTTTTCGATTTTCTTCCACAGATATACTTCGAGGCAGGGCTCGATGGGAAAGTAATATATGCGAACAAATATGCCCTGGAATACATGGGCTATTCAGAGTCCGATATGAAAAAAGGCCTCTATTTGCTTGATATGCTGCATCCCGCTTTTAAATATGTCGCTAAGAATAATATTGACCTTGTGATGAGGGGGAAAAACTCAGATGTTATAGAGTACATTCTTAAAAGAAAAGACGGTAAATTGTTTTCTGGCTTGATCTATACTTCGCCTGTCAGGATAGATAATCGTATTGCCGGCATCAGGGGGCTGGTTATTGATATAACAGAAAGAAAAAAAGTAGAAAATGCACTTGAACATACTGAATCGAGGTTTAAAACTATATTTAACAATTCTTACGAAGCGATATTCTTTGTTGAAAATAATAAGATAGTCGATTGCAACGACAGGTCTTTGCATATGTTTGGGTATTCCCGCGAGGAAATACTCGATACACAGCCCGACATGCTTTCGCCTGCATTTCAGCCCGACGGTTCCAATTCCGATGTTGGCTTGCAAAATTACTCATTTTCTGCCTACAAAGGTATTCACCAGTTTTTCGAATGGCAGTTCAGGAAGAAAGACTCATCCCTGTTTTTTACCGAAGTTTCGATGAGCAAAATTGAAACATGGGACGAAACGCTTCTGTTGTATGTAGTTAGAGATATTTCGGAGCGGAAGAAACACGAAAACAAACTGAAGAGGTTATACGACGATTTAGAGAAAAAGGTAGCCGAAAGAACTGTTGAATTAAAAGCAGTATTGGATAGGGTTTCTAATTCTAATATCGAACACCAGATATTAATCGACAAATTATCGAGAGAGTCTGAGAAACTGATAAAAGTGAATAAGAAGCTCGAAGTGTCGGAGAAAAGCCTCAAAGAAGCGCTCGATACAAAAGACAAGTTCTTTTCAATTATTGCCCACGATATAAAAAATCCTTTGTATTCCATAATACTCAATTCAGAAATCCTGGTTAATTATGGTGAAGGTTTCAACCATGAAAAGCTGATCCAAAAACACAACCAGATTTACATGACTACAAAAAGGCTTAATGAATTACTGGAGAACCTGCTGCAGTGGGCTCGCAGCCAGATGGGCAAAATCAACTTCGAACCTTCTGAATTTGATTTGAACAAAACTGTGGGCGAAATTGCCGATTTATTTAAGCCACACCTCGAGAATAAGGGTATAACACTGGATAATAACATCCCGCGCCACAAAATTATTTATGCTGATTTAAAACTTATAAATACTGTAATAAGAAACCTTGTTTCCAATGCTATTAAATTCAGCGATAAGGGAGGCAAAATAGAAGTAAATGAATTAGGGCACAAAGATTACATGGAAATTTGGATTAAGGATTATGGTGTAGGTATTGCTCCTGATAGAGCATCAGAAATATTTAAATCCGGCAAAGCATCCACAACCCACGGAACTGAAAAAGAGAAAGGCACCGGCCTGGGGCTGATTTTGTGCAGAGAATTTGTTGAATTGCACGGAGGAAATATTTGGGTAACAAGCGAACCCGGCAAAGGGAGCGAGTTCCATTTTACTATTCCGTTCAAAAGGCGATTGTAGAATTTTCACATTTAAATAAAGATAATAATCATATATTTGCCGTTCGATGAATTAAAAATTTATTGATTTGTTTTACGAAGTAATAATATTGATCAGATGTATAGAATAGCCGATGCCCACTGCGATACTCTCACGAAGTACAACGACAATCCTTTTTATTCAAAACAAGCTGCTTGGAATCTGAAGAAATTTAAGAAAGCCGGCGGTATTCTCCAATATATGGCAATATTTGCACCGGACAACCTTGCCGGCAACGATGCACTTGCATTTGCTTTCAATCATTTAGGCAGGTTTATCAGGTATCAACCTGACGATGTTACGCTCTTGAGATCAGCCGGTGACTTCAGTGAGAAAAAAGTAAATATACTCCTTTCTATTGAAGGAGGCAGCCCTATTGTTAATGATTTAAACAACCTGATTGCTTTTCATAGCCTTGGTATCAGGGCAATGACCCTGACCTGGAACCACAGGAACTTTATAGGCGACGGAGTATGGGAAGATCACGGATTGACTGCATTCGGCAGGGATGTGGTCAGGAAAATGAATGAACTTAAAATGATTGTCGATGTTTCTCACCTGAACGAGAAGGGATTTTGGGACGTTGCCGATACTTCGGACAAAACCTTCATTGCTTCACATTCTAATGCCTGGGCGGTATGCGAAAGTAAAAGGAACCTGAAAGACGAGCAGATAAAAGAAATTATAAGCCGCAGTGGTTTTATCGGGCTGAATTTTTATACATATTTCATTGGCAGCAAAGGAGATGATTTTATTGATAAATTCGAAAGGCATATTAAGCACTTCCTCGACCTTGGCGCAATTGACGTACTTGGATTCGGTGCCGATTATGACGGTATCGACGAATCTCCGTTCCCCGGGCCTGCAAGCTACAAAGATATAAAAGAACTGCTCTCAGGTAAAATCGGCCTTGCAGATGGCGAAATCGATAAAATCCTATACAAAAACCTTGTGGAATTTACACTTAAAAACATTTGAAAGCTACTAAAGAAATTACTGTTTTCACTGACGGATCAAGCCTTAACAATCCCGGGCCGGGCGGATATGCAGCTGTTTTGATTTATGGTGATAAGCGAAAAGAACTTTCCGGTGGTTTCCGGCTGACGACCAACAACAGGATGGAAATTCTGTCTGCAATCGAAGCCCTTAGAGCATTGAAAAAAGCCGATGGGTATATTATTAAAATTCATACCGATTCGGAATTATTATGTAATGCTTTCAATAAGGGATGGATATTCAAATGGGAACGCGAGAACTGGAAAAAGAGGCTCAATGCCGATTTGTGGAAAAAACTACTTATCGAGTACCGTAAATACAAAGTTGAGTTTATATGGGTTAAAGGGCATGCTGGAATTGCAGAGAATGAAAGATGCGATGTATTAGCGCGAACAGCAGCTTCGGGGGGCAATTTGCCGCCGGACACAGAGTATGAAAGTAGCCAGGGCAGTAATATTTTTTAATAAAGGCGTGTTTTAAATGTCCCAGGGTAATTCCACCTCGAGCGCCGAAGATTTAGGAGGATCAGCATTGAACTTAGGCTTTAACTTTTCAATCAGATAAGCAACGACGTTTTTTCTTTTGAACATTGACACATCAGCCCATGAAACATACACCCCGTGCGATGTAAATGCTTTTATTGCCATGTCGTTTATGCTATTGGTCAGTTCTCTTTGGATATCCCCATGGCCGACTTTAAGAATATTCCTGTCCGACTTACCAGCCCAAATAATATATACTCCGCTAACACTCTTAATATAAGGGTGAGTCAGGTCAACCTTAAATAACTCACACCAAACTTGCCCGGAGCATAAATACCATTCTAATTCCATTTGTACCTTTTTATTTTTTTACAAATAAAAACTCAATATCAATAATTATACCAACGAAAAAAAGGATAAGGCAACGATAGCTGCGGTTTCAGCCCTTAATCTCCTTTTCCCGAGATTTATCGGCATTGCCCCGTGATCCTGAAGTTTCTCGATTTCGAAACCGGCGAAACCGCCTTCGGGGCCAATTATCACAACTGTATCCTGAAAAATCGTTCCTTTATCAATCTTACTACCGTTTTCATCCATAACCAGCCTGCTTTGGTATTTCCCAATCTCAATGCATAAATCATCTATATTCAATGGATTAGAAATCTCCGGCATCCTTGCCCTGCGGCATTGTTTCAGCGCAGCTACACATTTGGACTTAATTCTTTCCATGTCAGTATGCTTCTTTTGGGTGTATTTGGTCACCAGTGGGTATATGTTGGTGGCTCCCAGCTCCACAGCTTTTTCGATAGCAAATTCAAATCTTTCGCGGCTGTCAAGAATTGATAAAGCCAGCCCCAGGCTTGAACTTCTTTCGCCAAAATTCTCCAGGAAATCAGTTAATTTAATAAAATAATCTGTTTTCGAAATCCTCTGGACAATGCCAACTGCACAAAGCCCTCGGCCGTTGCTGGCCATAATCCTGCCGCCGTCTTTAGTATTGAGCACCTTCAGATGCCTGGCTTCATCGCCTGTTACATGAATTTCTTGTAACCCGGCTGTAAGCCCCGGGAAATATATACATTCCATAAATCAGCCTCAAATTACCTCATTCTTTTATTTGCTAATATAAATGATTAATTTTGAAATTACTATTTTTTGTAATTACGGAGAAATTGAATGCAAATAGGTATCGTCGGTTTGTCTTTTTCGGGTAAAACTACTTTTTTCCAGACTTTGACTGAAACCCACCTCGATATAAATGCCCTTCAGAAAAGGGAACCAAATCAGGCAATAGTGAAAATAATCGACTCCCGGCTCGATAAATTCACGGAAATTTTCAATCCTAAAAAGAAAGTAAACGCAACGATTGAAATTGTAGATATGGTAGGCTTGCAAAAAGGCGAGCACAGTTCGGCAGCCTTCAATGCTAATTTTCTGGGCAGAGTGAAAACAAACGACGCTCTCATTCATGTCGTGCGCGGATTCGAGGATGAAGCGGTACCGCACCCCGACGGCAATATCGGCCTGTTAAGAGATATTGAAACAATTGAAACGGAATTTATTTTCGCAGATATGGCATTCGTGGAAAACAGAATTGACAAACTGGAAAAGGAACTGAAGAAACCAAGAGACACCGAAGCATTTGCAAAGGAATTGGATATAATGAAGCAATGGAACGAAACCCTGCAGAATGAGAAGCCCCTGCGTGAGCTGGATTTCGGCCCCGAAGATATAATGTACCTGAAAAACTACCAGCCATTGACGGCAAAGCCTATGCTGATAGCCCTTAACCTCGACGAAAAAGATATTAAAAAAGCAAATGATATTACTAAGGAAGTCAGGGCCAAAATACACGGCAAATCCGTTATTGTCGAGCCTTTTTTTGCTAAGATAGAAATGGAGCTTTCGCAACTGCCCGATGATGAAAAAGCAATATTTATGGAGGAATATGGAATTGCCGAGTCTGCTTTGGCCAGATTGATAAGAAGCGCCTACGAATTGCTCGGGCTTCAGTCGTTTTTCACCGTCGGCGAAGACGAATGCCGTGCCTGGACTATTAAAAAAGGTATGACCGCCCAGGAAGCAGCCGGAGTAATTCATACCGATTTTTACAGGAAATTCATACGAGCAGAAGTGACCTCTCACGACGACTTTATGAAATACGGCTCTTTTGCCAGGTGCAAGGATGCCGGAGTTTTCAGGCTCGAAGGCAAAGAATATATTGTAAAGGACGGAGATATCCTTCATGTAAGGCACGGTTGATATGGATTTGGAACTGGCAAATGTATAAACTGGCCAAAATAAGATCTGTTATCCTGATAATTCCATAAAATGTAATGACTTTGCTGTCTCACGCAGCATTATAAAACTTTCATTTTAAAAGAATTTTTAAAAACCGGCTAAATGTAATATTAATAAAAATTAATATTTTTATAAGCTAAATGATTACAAATACTTTTATTTACATAATTCCATTTAGCACAACCTAAGATTTGGTTATCCTAAAAATATTTGTTAATATGCAAACGTGATAGTAGTAATGTCCAAAAAGCTGTAAGAAAAAAATCTGCTACTGGCAGGTTTAAACTCATGCGCAACCTGGTTTGTTCTTAGCGGCTTTTTGGATATTTTTATTTGGTTTATTCCTGATACTAAAATAATCTTTTGATATATTTCACCGGTTACTTTATATTTGGCACTTTCCTGTTACACTTTGGATTTTGTATGAAATTAATATTTTTCGACGAAGAAGAAAGAACATGCTCAATTGAAAACGAAGAGCATATGCGGGACTTCATACTTTCCGGCGAACTGAAAGGCAAGACTTTATTGTACGATTACGAGAATGATATTCTCGACAAAGCTTCGCAGTTCGGAGAATATTCCAGGCTTGTTAACAAGATAATGAAAGAAAAAACAGGCGTGATTGATACCGCCTCGGGCAAGCAGGAAGTAAGCTACAAAAAAACAATGTCGGCAGGCGAGAAATATATTATCAATGCTAAAAAGGCAGCAGCCAGGAAGAAAAGCTCTAAGGGGTGCCTGATTGGGCTGATTACTATCATTGCTTTTGGATTTGGCCTGATTAAAAGTATATTTAACGATGATGATTCCGATAATCAGGTACCTATTGTATATAATGCCTCCGGCAGCCAAAGCGCTATCCCACCCGAGCACATCTTTATTTATGATTCGCTCAGATCAGCCGAGCTTTCATTCCTGGCAGATTACGATTCATTGAACTCTGTGTTCGGGCAAGACAAGCTAACAAATTTCCTCAATAATAGTATTATGGAATTCAAGGATTCGCTGAAACTTTATAAAAAGAAGTCTAACGAGATTAAGTTACTTGTTAATAGCTTAAAAATAAAAGAAACTAAAAGGTTTATGGGTTTTCTTACGTTTATTAATAGCGTATCGGCAGCCGACAGCATCAGGCCGGAATTGCTGCCCGATATAATCTTAAAAGCGCAAAAAGGCGACAGCCTGATAACCGGCTTCTACGATATGAAGCGCTCTTTGCTCGACGAGCTGAGCCGTGTGTATGATTTTTTCCTTTCCATCCAGGGGAAATTCAAGTTTGTTGACGACGGCGTAGTCTTCGAGAATCAAATTCAACTCGATAAATACAATGAGCTAATCTCCGGCATTAAGGATATTAACACCCGTATCGAAGAGTGGATGTCCAATAAAGAGTTTTTCGGCATTTATTATCAGTAAAGGCTCGGCTAAAACAATGAATATTAAACAGTTAATATGTGCATAAAATTATCTTCGGGGGAGCAACGTTGATTAAAACAGTATTCACTACATACATCATATCATTATTCATAATATTTAGCGTAAATTCGCCTGCAAAGGCTTCCAAATGCAACGGCTGCAACGGTTGCCCAAGCCAGGGCAGCATTGCTGTCAGTATGGGCGGGGCCGAAGATGAATTCGAACCGCCTTCGGGAAGCCCGGGCGAGTTCTCGGCTGTAGCCGACTCAGGCGAATTCAGCCCGGCAGCCGAAAGCACTGAGTTCATCGATACCAATTATTTCGATTCTGGAGATTCCGAAGGCATTAACTGGAAAATGCTCTATTGGCCGCTTGGCGCTGTTGGATTTACTATACTGGCCGGGATTTTCCTCAGGTTTAGGCCGACTAGGCTGCTAAAAACAGTGTTTTTAGTAGCATCTGCTGTGTTTCTGGGCTTTTACAACGGAGCCTGCCCCTGCCCTATTTCCAGCATGAGCTTTGCAATTATTGGCGTAACCGGTGGAGACATCTACTGGGAGAGTACAATCTGGTTTCTGGCCCTGATTCCTGTTACATACATTCTAGGCCAGGTGTGGTGCGGTTGGGTGTGCCATCTGGGGGCTTTGCAGGAGTTTGTTTTCAGACGCAGCAAATTAAAGTTCCTGCAGGGAGAGCGAGCGCAAAAGATTATGAAAATAATGAGGTGGTTGTTCCTTGCTGCCCTGATTATCCAGTTGTTATACACCCGGACATATATTTTCGACGACATCGACCCCTTCCGGATTGCCTTCAACCTTGGCTACGGAGCAGATACTGCCGGCTGGATACTGCTCGGGCTGCTGCTGCTGGCATCGGTCTTTATTTACAGGCCGTTTTGCAGGGCCGCATGCCCCATAGGCCTCGTTTACGGATGGATTGCCAAAATACCCGGGGCGTCGGTACTTGGCAAGGACGATTCCTGAACAGGTTGCGTAAGTTGTGCCAAAGCCTGCAGCTACCAGGCCATAAACAGGATTGGGAATTCCAGCATCCTTGATAATAAGGACTGCATAATGTGCGGCGACTGCATTGACGAATGCAGGCCCGGCACACTGAAATTTTTCAGGAAAAGCAGGCTACATACCGAAATAACAATACTGGAAAAGGGCCCATCTTTTATCGAAATGAATAAAAGTGTTTGATATTTTATTAATAATATTTTTAGCCACGCCAAATATTTTTAGTTAATCATGTTTGACCGAAAAAAACCGAATACGGTGTAATTCCTGTAGGTTTTTATCCGGTTTGGTTTGGTTTCTCGAGTGGAGCGCACGAGCTTC
>DAINRZ010000090.1:0-10114 GCA_036741575.1 Kapaibacterium sp. (SeqCode) | reverse complement strand
ACCTGAGCGTGACATCCTCCCTGCGCAGAATCCTGTAATCGAGAAAAACCAATATTTCATTTAGCTCCCTGACAAGGCTGTCGAGCTTTTCGGCTGGCACCCTAAGCTTAATTTCACCTTTTACAGTTATCTCTTTCACCAGCACCAGGGTATCTTTTGCATATCGGTTTTCGGTGGTTCTGCCTTCTTCATTTTTCAGGTCGGAATTAACAACAAATCCAGAATACTTTGCAGTAAGGTCTTCAATTTTTTCAGTAGCTTTATGTACATTAGCTACCTTAAATTTTATATCGCCTGTCCTGATAAATTTTTTGTCTGCAGGAGCGCTTGTATCAGCGCGCAGATAGCCTGCCAGGTTAGCAAGGCCGCCCTGCTGCATATCCTGGCCAGGTTTAACCGGTTCCTTAAGAATATTTTCTGCATCAGCAACAGATACATTGTTGTCTGTAAATCCTCTGGACATGGACTTCCCAGTGGATGCAGTCGGCGGTGCCGGGGCCTGTTCCATTGTTTCATCTGCGGCGGCTTGTCTTTCAACAGATTTGGTTTTTAATTCTTCCTTTGGTGGCGCTTCTGCTTTCTTCCCGCACGAGAAAACAAATAATACAGTTAATGTTAGTAATAAGCAGGCCGTATATTTTTTCATTTTTTCCTCTCGAAAAAAAGTGAATGTTTAATTCATTACATTGCTATTTACGAATATAGAATTTATTTTTATAACTTACTTTACAAAAATGTCGTCTTTTGAACAATAGCGGCTAAGCAGGGTGATAGGCGAATATTTTTAGGTGCAACAAAAATTTTCATTTAACGTAATAGCAAAAAATGCAAAGCGAAAAGCAAATGATGGAAAGCTCATTTTTTTTATTATCTTTAATTTTGAAATGGTATGATAATTATTAAGGTACATATATGAAAAGATTTTATACTATTTTTTTAATAGCAGTAATAATAGTAAGCATAACTGCCGAAGCTGCCCCCAAAAAGACTGTGAGGGGCGCCGTCTTCCATGCCGACACTAAAGAACCCCTCTTCGGCGCAAACGTTTTTATCAAGGATTCTTATGACGGAGCTACGACAAACGAAAAGGGGCAGTTCCAGTTTAAAACATCCAAATCCGGCAAAGTGACATTAATTGCACGTTATATAGGCCATAAGCAGTTCGAGAAAGATATTGAGATAACTGACTCTGTAACGGAGAAAATTTACCTCGAAGACGAATCCCTTCGCTCTGAAACCGTAGTAGTGACAGCCGGTGCTTTCGAAGCAGGCGACGAAGCCAAAGCAGTGATTTTTTCTTCGCTCGATATTGCTTCGACAGCTGGCTCAGGCTCGGACATCGTGATGGCATTCCAGACATTGCCCGGTGTTACTAAAGTGGGAGAAAACACAGGCCTCTATGTCCGCGGCGGCGAGGGCAGGGAAACAGCTATATGGATTGACGGCTCCGAGGTGAAACATCCGTTCTATTCAAGCGTGCCTGATGTATCTTCAAGGGGCAGGTTTTCGCCTTTCTATTTTAAAGGTACTTATTTTTCGACCGGGGGTTATTCTGCAGAATACGGCAGGGGCCTGTCCTCGGCAATGATATTGAATACGATAGACATGCCCGATATGTCATTCACACACATAGGCCTAATGCCAATGGGCATTAGCGGAGGCCACACCGAACGATGGGAAAAAGCATCGATTGGGCTGGACCTGTCATATTTCGACCTTGGTTTATACGAAAAACTGAACAATTCCTCACTCGACTGGGTTGAATCGCCAAAAGGAGGCCAGGCTACGATGAATTTCAGGCTGAAAACACCCGGCGGAGGAATTATTAAATCCATCACTGATGCCAGTTTCGGCACTTCTCACCTTAACATTGATCCTGTGGGCAACTCTGCACCAATCGACTACAAACTCGATAACGGAAGTGTTTTTACGAACCTGTATTATTCCGAAAGCTTCTCCGAACGATTAATCTTTACTGCGGTCGGCGCTTATGCTTATAACAAAGATAAAAACAGGATTTTTTCATATGACAGCGCCACTGCCGAGAGCCAGGTGCAAGCAAAGGCGAAAATTACTTACCTTTTCGGTGAACTATCGACTATTAATTTTGGCGGTGAGTATTCCTATTTTACTTCGGATAAAGAAACAAGTATAAATAATTACAGCCTTATAGACAGGTATGCTGCTGCTTTTGCCGAAGCTGACCTGCCGGTGTCGAATAATCTTGCATTCAGGCTTGGGCTGCGGGGCGAATATTCTGCATTTGCTGATGAATTCATGCTTGCCCCAAGGGCCTCTGCGGCTATAAGAGTCTCCGAATACTCAACTCTTTCTGCAGCAGCCGGAAGATTCTACCAAACTCCTGATTATGTATATATACCTTCTGGTTTGGCTCCCGGCTTTGAAGCTGCCGAGCATTATATTCTGAATTATCAGATGATAGGCCCTAAGCAAACATTAAGAGCAGAAATATATTATAAAAATTATTCTAAGCTGCTGCAAACCAAACCTGGCATTTCCCTTGGCGGCGAGGGCTATGCAACCGGGTTCGATTTCTTTTGGCGCGACAAAGAAACCATCGATAATTTCGATTACTGGATTTCGTATTCTTATTTGGATACTAAGCGGAGGTATATCGACTACCCTGTCTCAGCAATGCCCGACTTTGCAGCCAACCACAGTTTCAGCGCTGTTTTCAAGGCGTTATTCCCTTCGGTAAATACAAACATTGCCCTGACTTACCAATTTCTCTCCGGCAGGCCGTATTACAATCCCAACAATCCGGTTTTTCATGGCGACAAAACTAAAACTTACAACAATATCAGCCTTAGCGGCTACTACCTGACACAGTTATTCGGCGCTTTCACGGTAATTGTTGTTTCCGCAGAAAACATTTTCGGAATCGATAATATTTTTACCTACAACTACACCCCGGACGGGACCAGCCGCAGCGCAGTGAAATCCCCATACCTCAGGACTTTTTTCCTTGGTATATTCATGAGTTTCGGCCGTGATAATTCAGATGATTACTAATTTTTTAAAAAAATAAGGAGAAAAAATGAAAAGTATAATATTTGTTCTGGCATTTATATTGTCTGTAATGGCTGTAAGGGCAGAGTCGCAATACCAGGAAGCAATGAAGGAAGCTATCGAGGAAATGGATTCGGCAAAAACCGGCGAAGAGTTTCTCGATTTGGCTAACAAATTTGCCAGAATTGCCGAAGCAGAGCCCAGGGAATGGCTGCCCGATTATTATGCATCATTCTGCACAATTATGCAGAGTTTTTTTGTGGAGGACAACAAAGAAAAGGATAAGCTGCTGAATAATGCGATGGATATTATTAATAAAGCAGATTCAAAGTCCCCCGATAATAGCGAAATACTTGTCGTTAAATCCTTTATTCTCCAGATGCAAATTAGCATCGATCCTATGGTTCGCGGTATGAAATTTGGAATGGAAGCCGATAAGCTAATCAGTAAGGCAATCGAATTAAATCCCGCCAATCCAAGGCCGTATATGCTGAGGGGCCAAAGCCAGTTTTATACTCCTGAGCAATGGGGCGGTGGCAAAGCAAAGGCAAAAGTGAACCTCGAAAAAGCTATTGAAAGGTATAATTCATTTACTCCCGAATCCACTATTCACCCTAACTGGGGCAAGAAGGAGACCGAGGATATTCTTGAAAAATGCAAATCGTAGAAAAATGTTAATAAAAAACCGGCTGTTTTTCAGGCAGCCGGCTTATCACATTAAGGAGCATATGAAAAAGTTATTTATTTCTTATTATCAATCAAATTGTTCAGGTCTCTTACAAAACCATCTATCTGTTCATCAGTAAATCCCTTTTGTTTCGATACATCGCCAAGAGTTCCCCATATTGGCTCGCCGCAGGCAAAGCACTTAATGCCTTTGTCCATCAGATAGCCGAAACTCGAAGGGATTTCTTCAAGTAAGTCTTCGAAAGTTGTATCTTTAGTTATCATTTCCTCACTCCTCAGGCTGTCCTTTTTCTTTCTTTTTGTTAACGGGTATCCCTAAAACCAGGCCGGCAACAGCACCATAGCCTGTGATTACATACCAATTCGATTGAAGAGGGCACCCGGAAGTGCATCCCCAAAAATGATAGTAAATATAACCCGCTGCGGCGCCTGCAAGCCCTAGAAATCCCATCTTAAAATACTTATTCATCGCAGTTATTATTAATTCTTAATACCGAAAACGCTTTCAATTGCCTGAATGTAACCTTCTTTGGGCAGAGCGCCGACTGCCATCTGCGGTTTATCTGTTACAGGGCAGAAAAGCACAGAAGGGATGCTTCTGATGCCGAAAGCAGCTGCCAACTCTTGCTCTTCTTCGGTATTTATCTTATAAATATCGACCTTGCCGGCAAAATCAGAGGAAAGTTCTTCCATGATGGGTGCTACCATTTTGCACGGCCCGCACCAGTCGGCATAGAAATCGATTATGCAGGGCTTATCGCCTTCGAACTTCCATTCATTGTTTACTTCGTAATTGAAAACCTTTTGCAAAAAAGTTTCTTTAGTTAAATGTTCCATCTTAAATCCTCATAATTTTTAACAATTTGTTTATTGTTTTTATCCACTAACGGATGAATAAAAACTATATTGCTACAGAGGAATATAGTTTTATTTTTTTTTATTCCATTACTCTTTCAACCGAAATAATACCCTGGATATTTGATATCCTGCCGATTATGTCGCTCAACACAGCCAGGTTGTTTATCCTGAACAGGACGCTTCCTTCGAGCTGAGATTCTTTGTTGTCTATATTGAAACTCTTAATGGCTACTTCTTTGGAGGTTATTATTGTATGAGTAACTTTATCGATAATTTCGAGGTTATCTTGTGCAGTAACTCTAAGCCTGACTAAATAATCGCTCTGCAGGCTGTTTGGCCAGTCGAGATCGAAAACAGAATATTTGTTTTCATTCCTGATTTCTTCGAGCCTGCGGCATTCTTTATTATGTATAACAATTTCGCCGCTATCGTTAAGTATTCCAGCTATATTATCACCGGGCAGCGGATTGCAGCAATCTCCAATTACATGCCTGACACTACCATTTTGGTAAGGAATCTCTGTCTTTCTCGAAAAATTGTCATTGTGCCCACTGTTAAAAAAAGAATCTATGTATTTTGGATTAAGTGTTGAGTTTCCCTGAAACTTATCCTTAAGGTAACTGTAGAGCAAAGTAACATCGAGTTCCTCGTTGCCAAGCGATACAAAAAGAGATTCAAAATCTTCGAACTTAAGCTCCCTGAGTATCTCGGCTATCTCGCCTTCGGGTAATCTTAGCCTCATATAATTCAGCAATTTATGCCATACTTCCTTACCTTTTTCCAGAAATATTTTTCTTTCATCTTTGAAATACTTCTGAATATGTGCTTTGGCCCTGTGGCTGATAACGAAGTCGAGCCATTCCTTTGATGGTTTTTGCTTTTTCGATGTAAGAATTTCAATCTGGTCTCCGCTTTTCAGCTTGTAATTCAGGGGCACTACCCTTGCGTTTACTTTAGCGCCTATACAATGATTGCCAATTTCGCTGTGGATATTGTAAGCAAAATCGAGTGGTGTAGAATCTTTTGGCAATACCCTGAATTCTTTGCTGGGAGTAAACACATAAATTTCATCCTGAAACAGGTTATTTTTCAGGCTCTCGAGTATTGTTTCAGTATCGTCGCTTCCCGAAGCATTTTCGAATGTATTCCTGACTAAGTTCATCCATTCAAGCAGTTCCTTGTCATCGAGCACCGACTGGGCCGGCAGCAGGCCCCTTTTATAATCAAAATGTGCTGCAACCCCACGCTCCGAAATCTCATGCATTTTGCGTGTCCTTATCTGGATTTCTACCGGTTTGTCCTGGGGGCCGAAAACTGCAGTATGAATGGACTGGTAACCGTTCTTTTTGGGGGATGAGATGTAATTTTTGAAAGTACCGGGGACCGGTTTGTAAAGTTCTGCTAGTATTCCGTAAACAAGGAAACAATAAGAATTCTCATCGGAATCAATAATAATCCTGACAGCAAACAGGTCGTAAAGTTCGTCCATTCCTTTTTCCCGGGCTATCATCTTATTGAATATGGAGTAGATGTGCTTTGCCCGGGCAGTAATTTCAAAACTAATACTATTCTTTTTAAACAGCTCAACCTTGCTTAGCCTGTCTTGTATAGGTTTTGTAAATCTCTTAAGGTAATCCTCGCGTTCGTTGCGGGTGAGCTTCAGTCCGTGCTTTATTTCATTGTAGGCCTGAGGATTAATATATTTAAACGACAGGTCTTCAATTTCCCATTTCAGGTGGAATAAGCCGAATCTCTGCGCAAAAGGTGCATAAACCTCCATTGCTTCTTTTGCCTGCGCATATTGCTTATGCTCAGGAAGAAACTCAAGGGTCCTAAGGTTATGTAATTTATCGGCCAGGACAATCAGGATTATCCTGACATCTTTGAACAGGGAGAGTAATATTTTCCTGTAGTTTTCTAACTGCGAAAAAGTCTCGGGGTCAATTTTTTTTATTGTAATAATATTCTCGACAATTTCGGTTATAGTGCCGCTAAATTCCGAACGTATGTCGCTTAGGCTGAAAGGGCCGTTCTGGTGGATACAGCCGGCAAGAAGAGCCGAGGCAACAGAAGTATCGTCGAGCGGTATTTCGCTGATTAAAACATGTGCAACTGATAAGGGGTATGTATGAAATGGTTCGCCCGACCTCAATAGCCTGTTTTTGTTGGCTTCGCAACACCAATGGTATGCTTTTGTTATAAGGTTTTCATCGAATTTTTTTAGGTGGCCGGCACATTCCAACAAAAGGTATTCAAGGTCAGCTTCTTTGTTGACCCCTAATTTTTTTGCGGTTTTTTTCTCGCCGCTTTTTCTTTTAAAACTTAAAAACTTCATTCATACTTAAATATGTATATATTCCAAGAAAAACTTATACGTAAGTTCATTCTTTATATTTGATTAATAAATATTAATAAAAAACGTATGCCTAAAGGTTATTAGTCAAAGTGTCGATATAAATTTTGATATTATTGTGACTATTAAACAATTAAACTATGGAAAATCAGCAGCAAAAGAATTTGGATATCAAGCCCCGTACGTATTACGAGGAACTTGCCGAACTTGGGCTGCTCAATGACCTTATCAGAACTAATTTTAAATTCGATTTTAACAACGACGAAAACTTCCGATCGAAAATGATTGATATTTTGTATAAAAAGTCTCCTGTACCTGTTCCCGAAATTGAAAAAATCAATCTGGATTTCCTTTGCCAGGCTATGAGTTTCTTCATAGAATACAATAAAGAACATCTTTCGGAAATCGACTTCAGGAATTATATCGAAAGTTCAGATAATTCAGAATAGAATGGTAACTTAATTTTTTCTTCGTTCTTTCTTAATCTTTCATTCAGTTTGTCTTCCTTTTCTTTCAACTGCCTGATCTTTTTTTCAATTGTTTCGGCATCTGCTCTTAGCTTAAGAATTGCTTCCTGCTTTTGCTCTTTCGATTCAAATTTTTCTTCGTATAGTTTTTTAAGTTTTTCATATTCAGCCTTAGAATTTGAAGCAAGCGATTTTATCCCGAATATTCCCCCAACAATACCGGAAAGGGCTGCTAAGCCATAGAGTATATATTGGATAATCTGGAATGATGAGATATTTGGCGAATCCGAGAAAGCCTCGGTGATAAAATAGCCTGCAACACCAAGTATTATTGCAATAGAAAAATATGATACGGATGAATATAGGTTCTTATTTATCGAATAGTCGTCCAAAGAGACTTTCAGCCCGATTAATTCATTCTCATCCCTCATGAACCTGACACGTTGTTCGGTATAATCCTGTTTAGTCTGTTTTAATACTGCTTCCGATTCCGTGATTCCATATGCCGCCGCAGAAAGTTCACTTTTTATATTATCATTTTCCGCTGATATATAATCCAGGTAGCTCACCCAGCATTGCTTTACATAATCCAGATTTTGTGAGTATTTATCTCTGTCAGCTATGCGGTTATAATTATCTAACTGCTTGTAAACTTCTTGCTTGAACATAAGTTTTGATTCTTTTTCCTCAAAGAAATGAGGATATTCTTCAACCAACCTTTTTACGTCGCCTGCGGCTTCGCCAAGAACCGAATAGCATGGATATTCAGGATCGAAAAACCTAAAATAAGCCAGATGGCATATCAATCTGCTGTCGGCATCCCCAAAAGGAATCATTAGTTCCCTTTGAACTGCAACTATCCTGCCTGTCTCACTCATTTCTGCATATAATTCTGCCGACTCAATTTCAATTGATTTCCTAATGAATTTTCTGATCTCAGGGATTATAAATAAACCGCCGTCTTTGCTATTGATGCATATACTGTTCATCGAACCGAAATAATGCATAGCCTTGGTTGCTGAGCCATCGAAAACCGGAAAGCATTTTAGCCCGGTTCTATCAATAATATCAAGAAAAACGGCGTTTCTAATCCAGTCCGCTTCATAGGCAGCCGAGTATTTAAAAATTTGTTCGACAATAAGAGGCAACAAAAATGAATCAAAATTATTTGCCGAATAGCTTCTCGATTCAATCCACATCGATGCAGCAAAGGGATTGCCCGCTGTTGTTTCCATAGCCATGCCCGTGCTTATTTCGCCTTCATGGCCATAGTTTTTTATCAGCTCTGTCATCTGCTCTTCTTCCAGGGGCGCCAGGTTGATTTCAAGTACTTTGCTGCCTGCTTGTTTCAAAGAAATAATTCTATCGCTGTTGGAATAGTTGTGCCTGGCCGAGAACAAAAACCTGAAATCCAGGAACTCTGCCACCTTTGGAGCGAAGCTGCCTCCTTCGAAATCGAAACTAATAAAATCGTGAAATGATTTTACTGTGCAATATGGAATAAATGTATCGGTTAGCCAATCTAAGAGCGAGTCGGCAACTGTATCGGCATCATCTATTACAATAAGAATTCTGACAGGCAGGCCGCCACCGGCCAGGTAATGTTCAAATGTAGGTTTATCGCCGCTAAGCGGGAAAAAGTAGTTCATTAGGTCAACGATTAGTGCTTCGGCAGCATACTCGCCGATATTCTTCATCATAGCCTTGTCGCCGTTCTTGTCGAAAAAGCTATTGTAGATTTCAGAATAATCCCATTTATCGCCCATAGTTTTTTTTGTGGCATCTAAAAGATTATCAGATACGGACTTAAGGATGATTCTTTTGAGTAGAGTGTTAAATGACTCGAAATCAGATTCTTTAATTTTTATCAGGTTGTCAATGTATCTCAGGTGTACATATTCCGATTCCCTCGGCTCAAACCGGAGGCTATCATCCGATGAAAATACTGCTTCGGCGGCCAAATGGTGCGTAAAATCCGGGATGAAAGCTATGTCTTTGTAATTTTCGCAACTTAAAACACATCGGAAACAATCGTTCTCATTCAATTTTTTTAAGGTTTCTTCGATTACAGCTGTTTTCCCAGAACCGAAAATTCCGCTGATTGCCACAATCTTAGCGAAATCCGATTCACCCGCCGAACAGCAAAGGCTGCCTGATATTTTGCCTATTTCTTCGTTGCGCCCTGCCAGCATTAGATTATAACCATTATTCTTAAATCAAAATTACCGGAAACAAAAATACAATTGTATCGGAAATAATTTATTATGAAATAAAAAAGATTCATTAGTCAGTAAGGAATTTCATTGTAATTTTTGTCCCTTTGGCTGTAGGATTGAATTCTGAGAACTCGGAAAGCTGCTTAATCAGGAATACACCTCTGCCGTGTTCCTTCATCAGGTTTTCCGGAGCCCTGGGATCGGCCACGCTTTCGGGGTCGAATCCATTGCCTTCGTCCTCGATAGTAATAATAACATATTCCTTGAATCCCTGAACGGCAATGTTGACGCTTTTGTCGGGGTCGCACCTGTTGCCGTGGACAATGGCATTGTTGACTGCCTCGGTAACTGCAATAAGCATATTGTAAAACTTCTGGTCATTGATTTTAATAGACCTCCTGATTTCGAACATCAGCGGCTCAATTTCCTTGATAGCTTTACGCTCGCTTTTCAATATCCTGCGTAGATTCAGTATTTTATTATCCATTCAAAAATTACAAATT
>DAINRZ010000089.1:0-10169 GCA_036741575.1 Kapaibacterium sp. (SeqCode) | reverse complement strand
ATTGGGATTGAATGAATTGTATGTTGGGATAACGCAGCAGGAGCGGAATGTCATCTCCCTGCCGTACAATAAAGGAGATAAAACTACATTTCTATACAGTTTTCATCTATCATGGCTTTTTATTGGGCTTATTTTCTTAATTTTCGGGAGCCTGTATTTTAATTTATTTGAATTAAATGTATTAATATATAGGTTAAAAGCAATACTATGCTTATTTTTGCTTTTTAATTATCAGTACAATTGATAAAACTGGAGATGGGAATTATATCAGAGAGTAGCGAAAGGATAACAAGCGGAACAAAGTCCGGGAGCGGATTAAACATCCTGTTTTTGACAGCCAGGTATCCTTATCCTATTATCGGGGGCGACAGGATTAAGCCCTTCAATATATTATCCCATCTTGCCAAAAAGCACAACGTCACGCTCGTGAGCAATTTCCACGGGGGCGAACCACCTCAGGAATATGTCGATGCCGTCCGCAATATCGGGGTCGAGCTTCATGCAGTGCCACTATATCCGGTCAGTTCGGGATTGCGTGCAGCAGTCTCCACACTGGGGCGCTTGCCGCTCGAAATAGGCTTCTATACTCAAAAATCCTTCCGCGAGACGGTGGCAAAGCTTGCTGCCGGGCGCCGGTTCGATGTAGCCTTTGCATTCTTTATGCGCACTGCCGAATACCTAAAGGATGTACCCGTGCCCAAGATCCTCATGGCCGAGGATTGCCGCACCCTCTACCAAAAACGCTCGTTCGACGAGTCGAAAAACCTGAAGCAGAAAATTATAAGGTATTGGGAATATATGAAGCTTCGCAAATACGAGCCCGAAATTGTGAATCATTTCGACGCTACGACGCTCGTTACCAACGTGGACATTGACGCAATGACGCTTCAAAATCCTAAAGCCCGATACCGGCTGCTGACAAACGGCGTGGACATCTATAGGTACAGGCCGCCGGAGAATACAGCTGTCCGCCGCAACCTGCTTTTCACAGGCAAACTGGACCTTTGGGCTAATTTTCTTATGTTAGATAATATCATTAAAAATATATTCCCGGCGCTCAAAAAGCGCTTCCCAGGGCTAAAGCTGCAAATTGTGGGCGCTCAGCCCACTGCCAAAATCCGCAACCTGGCCTCGGACGATATCGAATTGTTCTTCGATGTGCCTGACTTTACGCCTTACCTGCAAAAGGCACGGGTGTTCATTCATCCGCACATCGGGGCAACCGGCATACAGAACAAACTGCTCGAGGCAATGTCGTGCGGCTGCCCGGTGGTGACGACACCCACGGGCATTCAGGGCATCGACGCCGTTCAGGGCGAGCATGCATTTATAGGCACCAACAACCAGGAGATTATTGAATACTCGGCCCGCATCCTGGCCGATGACGAATTGGCCGAAAGCATGAGCCACAGAGCCAGGCAACTGATAGAGGAAACTCATTCATGGGAAAAGGTATTCAGCGATGTGGACAGTATTATCGAAGAAGTTGTAAGCCTAAACAATCAATAATGCCTCAGCACATAAAAAAAGGAGTGGCGGCTCACACTGCCTATGATAGGCAAGGCGCGTCCGCCCAAAAGTCCATATGTATTAAAAAACTACTGCAATACTCCTACGAGATGTTAGCAGTAATTTCCGACGAACTGAAGAAAAATCCAATCTCAATCAGGCCGTTTTCAGGGGAATCGGAGCCATGTATTGCATTGACGGCTTTCGAATCGCCATACAGCTTCCTGATGGTGCCTGCTTCGGCCAGCAGGGGGTCGGTATTGCCGATTAATTTGCGGAAATCTTCCACTGCATTGTCCTTTTCGAGAGCAATGGGTACGATAGCCCCGCTTGTCATATATTCGACGAGCTCGCCATAGAAGGGCCTTTCTTTGTGCACTTCGTAGAATTTACCCGCCTGTGCCGAGGTTATCCTCGTTAGTTTCATAGCCAGCACTTTGAATCCTGCGCCGGTAATCTTTGCAATTATCTCTCCGATAACATTTTTCTTTACTGCATCCGGCTTAATTATAGCCAATGTTCTTTCCATTAATTAAATCCTCAGTTAATATTACTAAATAATGCCGGCAATTTTGCCATTTTGTACAATATACAGTTGTTACTTATCCTTTTTAGCGACCGTTTTTTTTGCACTTGTTGCTGTAGCTGTCTTCTTAGAGGCAGCTTTTTTAGCCTTTGACGGTGTTTTAGCAAGCACGTCGGCAACAATTCTGCCAATATCTGCCGGAGAATCTGCCACGTGGATTCCTGCATCGCGCAGAGCCTTGATTTTTTCTTCGGCAGTGCCCTTGCCGCCCGATATAATTGCTCCGGCATGGCCCATTCTGCGTCCGGGAGGCGCAGTTCTGCCTGCTATGAATCCAAAGACCGGTTTTTTGACTTTTGCTTTAATATACTCGGCGGCTGTTTCTTCAGCATTGCCGCCTATTTCGCCAATCATCAGGATAGCATGGGTGTCGCTGTCCTCGTTGAAAAGGGTTACTGCATCGATAAACTGAGTGCCGATAATGGGATCGCCGCCAATACCTATACAAGTTGATTGGCCGAGCCCAAGGTCGGTTAGCTGTTTAACAGCTTCGTAGGTCAATGTGCCGCTGCGGGACACAACACCAACATTGCCCTTCTTATGAATAAAACCGGGCATAATGCCAATCTTTGCCTCTCCGGGAGTGATTATACCGGGGCAATTGGGGCCGATAAGCCTGGACTGCGATTTTTTAAGGGCCGAATACACTTTAATCATATCCCTTGTGGGTACGCCCTCGGTAATCGTAACGATTAGCTTTATTCCCGCTTCGATTGCTTCCAGGATAGCGTCAGCTGCGAATGGCGGCGGCACGAAAATAACTGTAGCTTCGGCTTTGGTTGCAGCTACAGCATCTTTAACAGTATTGAAAACAGGCACTGCTTTTTTGAAGGGCGCTGCCTCGCTGCCTTTGTAATCTGTGCCTCCCTTGCCGGGCGTCACTCCGCCAACGATTTTTGTACCGTATTCAATCATCTGGGAAGTGTGAAATGTACCTTCCGTTCCGGTTATGCCCTGAACGATTACTTTGGTGTTCTTGTTTAATAAAACACTCATAGTTCCTTCCTGTTTTAATTTATAATTACAATAATATTATTAACATTTATATTTTTTGGAATATCAAATTTATTTTTTAATTACGACAAATGCAATTTAATAATTAAATCTTAATCTTTTGTCATCATTCTGTTTCAAAAATTTCGTAACTTTACTTATAAACTAAATGGATTAATTAACACGGCAGATGTTATGAAAACAGCCTTAATAGCCCTTGTGTCGGCGCTGACGGTAAATATTTGCTCTGCGCTCAACCTTAGCAAAGATGAAAAGATTTTGAACGGCGGTTTCGAATCGGGAATTGCCGATTATACCACCGATTACATCTTCACAAATTTATACCTGCATATCGAGGGCTACTATACTATTACGAGAAATCCTAAACTGTCTTACACATCGTTTGCCGATTGCCGCGACCATACTTCGGGGACAGGCATGATGGCGGTGTTCAACGGTAGCGAAAAGCCAGGCGCTATTGTCTGGCAGCAGAAAGTGAATAAAATCGAACATAACCGTATGTATTACTTTTCATTTTGGGCTACAAGTGTAATACTTAACAGCCCTGCAAGACTCGAAATTTATGTTAACGGGATACCTTTGAATCTACAGCCGGTTATCCTGCCTGACGAACTATGCCAATGGATTGAATACGGGTTTTACTGGAGTTCGGGATTGTCGGACACAGCTCTCATTACTATTAAAAATGCAAATACAGATTTCTTCGGCAATGACTTTGCAATCGACGATTTATCTTTAAGGGCTGTTTGTATCGAAGGTGAAGTAGCCGGCCCCGACAAAGTGATTTGCTATGGTGAAAGCGCCGGCATTGGTATGGAAAATCCTCCGCAGGACAGCGGCCTTATATGGAAATGGACTCCACCCTCGGATTTGTCGGCAGATAATATTCCCAATCCCATATTTACAGGCAGCAGCAGCACCAAATACTACCTGGAGGTGGCCGACCCCGGCATTAATTGCTTTACTTATGATACTGTCCAAATAACAGTGGCGCCTGAATTACCCGGAACTATTTCAACAGATAAAAGCGGCATTGTCTGCCCCTGCGATAGTATCAAACTCCAGGCTCCATCCGGGGAATTTACATATTTATGGTCAACTGGAGAAACAAATTCTTCTATTATGGTCAAAAATTCAGGCAGGTATTCGGTTTCTTTGCAGAATAGTTACGGCTGCCAAAGGACAATTGACACTACGATAGAGATTTTTAATTCAATAATTAACCTTGCACTCGATTCCGTTGTTGTGAATACAGGCGAATCAGCAATAGTAAATCTTAGGATTACTAATGAAATCAATAAAAACCTTTGTGTACCGCCAGAATATAAAATCATGCTGAGATTCGACAAATCGAGTCTTACACCTTTGGATAACAAGTACCCTCTGACCGAGAACGGTGACTATTCGGTAATGGAAATCACCGGCGGTAATTTTGACAATCTCTTGCAGTCGCTCAGGTTTACACTGTCATTAGGCATCGTTCCCAATGTACCGATAGAAATAACGAGCGCAGATTTCGGTTGCAGCGATATAAAAATAACTGCTTCAAACGGCATTGTAGAAATCAGAAATCTATGTATAAAACCGACTCCCCGCTTGTTCAAAGATACAGACGAGCTTTATTTGAAACTACTATCGCCCAATCCCGCAGTGGATATTCTCGTTTTGGAGTTCTCGGCAATCGAGAAGGGATTTGCCGAGGTTGTCATACTCGATGCCCTGGGGCGTCAAGTTTATTCGACCGGCCAAAGCCAAGTCTCTGTTGGTGTCTATAACTGTAATATCAATCTGTCATCATTTGCCGGAGGCATATATTATTCAATTCTGAAAACCCCAACAATCAATACTGCCCTGAAGTTTATTATACTGAAATAATGTACCGGAAATATCAATGAAGTAATGAATGCTTTTATTGTTAATAAATGTGCAATGACGACAAAATTCCTTGTGAGCAATTCGAACCGTTTTTTTATAATGACCGTTAAAAAATGTACCGGCTGTATTACGTAACTTTGTGTCAATGTGATATTTGTCACTTAAAGAAAAATCTACAATTTCAGATTCGAATTTCAGGATTAAATTCTATTTGTTTTAATTATGTAGAATTTCAGGTATTTTGTTTCGGGCATGGCAGCCAGTACAGGATGGTCGGGCGATTGCATTCCCCTGTAAATGATATTCGGCCATAGGTTTTGCTTTATACATTCATTTGTTATTATTCTCAGGAATTCATTTTCGGGTAAATGGTGCGAACAGCTGGAACTGACAAGTAAACCTCCCGAAGCCAAAGCCTTAAGCGCCAGTTTGTTCAACCGGGCGTAGCCTGCTATTGCTTTGTCGATATTTTTTTTGCTTTTGGTGAATGCAGGCGGATCGAGCACTATCATATCCCACTTTCTTCCCGTAGATACGGCATCTGCAAGGTAATCGAAAACATCAGCTGCAAAGAATCCAATAGCCAATTTGTTCGCTTCTGCGTTCAGGGAAGCCGCATCAATTGCCTGCTGCGAATAGTCAACCGCCGTAACGGATTTGGCGCCGCCCAGGGCTGCATTGAGAGCGAAACCGCCTTGGTTGGTGAAGCAATCCAGCACATCCAAGCCCCTGGAAAACCTGCGTACTGCCAGCCTGTTTTCTCTTTGGTCAAGGAAATACCCAGTTTTTTGCCCGTCGGCCAGTGAGATATTTAATTTCACTCCGTTTTCGGTGGTATGAATATTAGCCGGGATTTCACCATAGGCAATTTCATCAGTATTGCTAATGCCTTCCAATTCTCTCAGACGCGAATTATTCTTAAGTATAACTCCCTTTGTCGCCGGGAAAATTTTTAACAGGGCTTCGAGTATATATTCCCTGTGTAGTTCCATGCCGGCAGCCAGCAGCTGGATTGCAAAATAATCTTCATATTTATCGATTATAAGGCCGGGCAGCAGGTCGGATTCGCCAAATACCAGCCTGTATGCGTTTTCTCCCGGTAAAACCGAGCGTCTTAATTTCAGAGCATTAGTTATTCTTTCGGCGAAGAAAGCGCCGGCAGGTGGCTCAGAAGTTTTGAGAAGCCTGAAGGAAATTAAACTGTGAGGATTGTAAAATCCATAGCCAAAGCTGTTATTGCGTGTATCATACAATTCCGCAATAATGCCGGGCGCAGCCGGCGGTATTTCTTCCAGTTCATTGCTGAAGACCCAAAGGTGCCCCTTGTGAATTCTCGTTTCGTGCTTTTTCTTTAACTTTAACTTTAGCATAAATGAGTTTATTTCAGGGCTTCTTCTATTTCGAGTACCATATCTGCCGGATCTGTCTTGGTTTCGAATCTTGCTATAGGTACTCCATCTTTGCCGACAAGGAATTTGGTGAAATTCCATTTTATAGGCTGCATTTCGCCAAAATAAGTAGTCAGGTATTGATACAACGGGTGAGCATTGTCGCCGTTAACGTCTATTTTATCCATTAGCGGAAAAGTAATGCCATAGTTAACCGAGCAGAAATCCTTTATTTCCTGGTTTGTGCCTGGCTCCTGGTTGCGGAACTGGTTGCACGGGAAGCCTATTATAACAAGGCCTTTATCCTTATATTTATCATATAATTCCTGCAATCCTTTGTATTGGGGCGTGTAGCCGCATTTACTTGCAACATTGACAATCAATACAACCTTGGCCCTGAAATCGGCCATCGATATTTCTTTACCGTCGATATCTATAGCTTTGAATTCATAAATCGACTTTGCAGTAACGGGAATTGGTTCGGTGCTGCCAACGGTTGCAGCAATTATTAATATACCCAGGAATACGGTTAATGTATAAAACTTTTTCATGTAATTATCCTCAATTAGTTATTAAATCATGAAATATAACGTCTATCCCGTAAAATAATTAAATAATATTTTATACATTATTTTTTTTGGTGAAATATTGTTTCAGATTGATGACGAATTACTCGAAAGGCTTAGCCGATCGCGCCATATTGTTATATTGACAGGCGCAGGAGTTTCAGCGGAAAGCGGGGTGAAAACATTCCGCGATCCCGACGGACTCTGGGCAAAACTCAATCCTGCCGAGCTTGCAAGCATCGATGGATTTATGTCTAATCCTAAAGTTGTCTGGCAATGGTATAAAGACAGGTGGGAATTGCTGAAGAATATAAAGCCCAATCCCGGGCATTACGCTATCGCCGAAATGGAGAGGATTTTTCCACAGGTTACCCTTGTAACGCAAAATGTAGACAGGCTTCACCAAAAAGCCGGCTCGGTAAATGTAATCGAATTGCACGGCAACCTCGAGGACAACCACTGCATGGATTGCCGCGAGCCGTTTAGCTGGGATATGGAACCGCCGCAAAGCGATTTGCCAAGATGCAAATACTGTAATGGTATTGTAAGGCCGTCGGTCGTATGGTTCGGCGAGATGCTGCCTGTTGGAGCAATTGAAGAAGCCGAGCGGGCCGCACTTCTGTGCGATATATTCTTCTGTGTGGGAACTTCCGCCGAGGTTTATCCTGCAGCAAGCCTCCCCTATACTGCCCGACGCAACGGAGCTTATTTAGTCGAGGCCAATCCCAATACCACCGCCCTTAGCCGCTATGCAAACGCCTGGCTGGAAGCGCCGTCGGGAATTGCTCTTCCTCTGATGCTCGAAGAATACAAGAAATATATCGAAAAAATATCATAATTTTATTATTTTGCGTCAAATGATTGAATTGAAAGAATAATTTTGAAAATATAGGAGTAAAAATGAATTCCCGAATACTTTTTTTGGCTATGATAATGGCTCTATCCAGCTTTTCATATTTATATTCTCAGGACGATGAGATTGATACTTTAACATTCGAAACCACCGAAACGGTAGAAGAAGAGAGGGTTTACTTTGCCCTTGCAGGCGGATATGCAGGTGATTTCGGCTTTTTTAATTTCGACGAACTGAATATCAAGCTTCAATCTATGAAAATGGATCTCGATGAACTAAAATCTCCTGTATTTATGCAGGGCGCCCAGGGATTTACCGGACTTGGCATATTGAATATGCCGTTGTTCAAGAATATGAGGCTCGGCTATATTGGAATCGGCGGATCGGCTCTTTCCGAAAAAGAAGTTGGCGGCAAAACCCACGGCTTCCAATATGATATTGGTATGTCCGGTATTTCGCTCGACTACGGTTTCGTCCCGTTCAGGTCACTGGCGGTACTAATCGGCGTGACGGGCGGCTGGGGCAGCATAAAAATTGAAGCATACGAGACAGATAAGGATTTTGACTGGACCGAGATTGACCCTGTGCTGCCCGACGGGAATTACTACCAGAGTGCCGAGGCTTCGCTCATGTTCGTTAGGCCCAACCTGTATATCGAATATGCAATTCTGCCCTACCTGATGGCAAGGGCCAACGTTGGTTACAATTTTACATTCCTGAACGACTGGAAGTTCAATAAAACGGCAGCATTGCAAAATGTGCCAAAGGAAATAAACGGCAACGGGCTGTCGTTGCAGTTTGGAATTTTTCTCGGGATGTTTAATTATTAGAAATAATTTCGTATATTTGAGTTCCTGAAATTTCGATTTCCGGAATTTTTGGGCCTGTAGCTCAGTTGGTTAGAGCGTCGGAATCATAATCCGCAGGTCGGGGGTTCAAGTCCCTCCGGGCCCACAAGAAAGCCAAGCAGAAATGTTTGGCTTTTCTATTTATCCCCATAATTAATCAGCTTTTCAAAGGATTCTGAAAGATTAAGTTCTCTTATTTTGTAGATTTTTTTTAATTGTTTTTTTTAATTATTTTGTCCATATTTTGTCCATTAGTCATTTTATTGAAGATGATGTTTTACAACTTTTGCTATTTCTTTCATACCTCTTTCTTTTCGATAATGACCTTCTCTTACAGCCATAGAATGCCCGGCTAAATCACAAATGACATCGAAAGGTAGCATAAGCTCGTTTTCCCACCAAAACTCGGCTGTTGCTCTAAAAGTGTGAATAGACCTTGACTGACCGTTGATTCTTTTCGGAATATTAAGTTTCTTCATTGCTTCATTTAAATGAAACTGTGGCTGAGCAGGAGAATTCCATCTGAAAACTTTATCTCTGTTAATTCCTTTTAGTTTAACAATTGTTTCTTGAACTTCTGGGAATAGAATCGAATTATCTTCAGGATTAGCTATTGGGAAATATCTTTCAACACCACCTTTTCCTTGAATCTTAAAACCAAAACCATTCACATTATCCCACATCAACGATAATGCTTCCCCAATCCGTAACCCAGTTTGAGAAAGAAACTTGAACAGAAATCCGTATTCTATCAAATGAGGTTTGTTCATAAAATAACTCACAATACTTTCCACTTCTTCCCGTTCAAAAATTAGTTTGCTAACTTTTTTGGGAACTTTAGGTATACCGATGATTACTACTGGATTTTTCTCTAAAAATTGTCTTTCTATACAGAACTCAAAAAATCTCCGCAATTGAATCAAGTACTTTTTTCTTGTACTCGGTTTCAATTTCGATTCGCTATTCTTATTTATTATCTGCTGAAGAATCTTTTCATAGTTGAGAACCATATCATTTGAAAAGAAATAGTTGAATGTTCTTCTATAAACTACCTTAACATTTATGGAATAGTCTTTAAAGCGTGCATTTTTAAATTCTCTAATCGCTTCGAAGAGTGTCGATGGCTTAATCGGTTCTTCATTAACGACTTCCAATTCGGGGTGAAGAAACACTTTTATCCTATCCTCAAGAATTCTGATCGCTTCCTTTTTATTTTTTTCAAGCCATTTCAGATGAGTTGTTTGACGCTTTCCACATATACGAGTCTGAACAATGCCATTCCTTGGCTCAAGATATCCAATATTATATTTTGAGCTAATCCATCTTTCCTTATTTTTTTTTAAAGGTCTTGCCATATTTCAAATTCTCATTATTCAAACTTTACCATAAAAAACATTTTCATTTAGTAAATAAAACCTTTATGCACTGATTTTATAATTTTTAGTGCATATCTAAAAAACATGCACTAATTCAGTGCATATTATCCGTTTTTTAGCAAATCGAATAATTGTTGATTTATAAATAAAGTTT
>DAINRZ010000088.1:0-10189 GCA_036741575.1 Kapaibacterium sp. (SeqCode) | reverse complement strand
AGTGTAATATGTTTCCCTGATAAATCTCATCTTGTATCTGGTTTTTTGCAGCAGTATGCCGTTATCGCTGAGAATAAGTATGTTGCTGGAATCGACCGGCGGCTTGATAGCCTTAGATACCTTGCCATAAGCCGTTAAATCGGTAAATGCCATATTATCGAGTGATAATTTCTTGGCGGATTTATCTGCCGATAGATTCAAAAACCTTACCCTTACCGTCTCGGTTTGCGGCGGCGGATTGACAAGGTTGGGATTTTCTTCGATACACCCTGCCAAAGCAATAACTATTACTATTAAAGCCGAATACCTGATTTTCAAGAAAATAAGCATTAATTCTCCGAAAAAATAACATTTCCCGCATTTCGCGGGCCGTATTTTTAATAAACGATGAAATCCCCGTTTAAATTTTATACTTTGTATTATGTGCCCACTAAGATTTTGAATTTTATTAAGTCGTTATTATATCTTAATTTTGTTGTTTGTTTAATTCGAAAATTTCAAATTACTATGATTGACAAACTAAAATCGATATTAGAAAGATATAATAAAGTACGCGAAATGCTGAACGATCCGGAAGTTGCCGGTGACCTGAAGCAATACAGGGAACTATCGCGCGAAAGCAAAAGACTCTCGCAGATTGCCGAAGCAGCCGAAAAATTCGTCAAACTATGCAACGACATTGATTCGAGCCGTGAATTGACGCAATCGGCAGATACAGAACCGGAACTGAAGGAAATGGCATTCGAGGAAATTAAAGAACTAACCGAAGAGCGCGACAGGCTCGAAGAAGAAATAAGGCCTATGCTGCTGCCCAAAGACCCCGATGACGTCAAGAACTGTATTTTTGAAATAAGGGCCGGCACCGGCGGCGACGAAGCAGGGATTTTTGCCGGCGACCTTTTCAGGATGTACCAGCGGTTTGCAGAGCGCAATTCTTTCCAGATAGAAGTAATCAACTTCACAGAGAGCGAGCGGGGAGGTTTCAAAGAAATAATTTTCTCGCTTGCCGGAGACGACGTTTATGGACGGCTGAAGTGGGAGAGCGGCGTGCATAGGGTGCAGCGGGTGCCCGAAACCGAATCGAGCGGCAGGCTGCATACTTCGGCTGCTACTGTGGCGGTATTGCCCGAAGCCGAGGATGTGGACATCCAGATAAACGAAGCCGACCTAAGGATAGATATATTCCGCTCGGGCGGCAAGGGAGGGCAGAACGTAAACAAAGTGGAAACTGCTGTACGCATGGTACATATACCTACCGGCATAGTCGTTAGCTGCCAGGAAGAGCGCTCGCAGCTAAAGAACCGCGAGAAAGCAATGAAGGTTATGCGCTCGCGCCTTTATGAACTGGAACTGAAGAAACAGCAGGATGAAATTTCTTCCTCGCGCAAGAGCATGGTGAAAAGCGGCGACAGGTCCGAAAAAATCAGGACTTACAACTGGCCGCAGAACAGAGTAACCGACCACAGGCTGGAAGGCGATGCTAAAAACTACCCCCTGCGCGAAGTTATCGATGGTGACCTGAATCCTGTGATAGACAACCTTCAGATTGCCGAAAGGGCAGAAATGCTGAAACAGGGCTTAGAGAGCTTTGTTTAAAGCAGTGCACTTATTGATAATAATTATTGATGCACATCATCAGCACAAAGCGTACAGTAGTTTTCAAAAAAAACGTCTAATCAATTTGAGTTTTACAAGGCAGAAAAAAAACGGAATATTCGATTTTATAAAGGCTGGCGTGACTCCAACCTCCAGGTTTATCCTGTCAACATGGTTATTCATGGCAGCTAACATTCCGTAATTGCTTGTATCCGCTTAGCCCGGCAATCCTAAATTTTATCTATAATTCGTGTGGAAAAAAGTATATCGTACTTAATCTAACATCATTTATAAAATAAGTTGACAACGAATTAATGCAAAATTAATTCATCTCCAGATTACAATGAATATTTTCCTACTTTTCCATTTAACAACAAAAAAAACATACAAAGCGGAATAGAAACATGAAATTAATCTAAACGGTTTCGGAATATAGCTTCATGGGTTTACATCCCATCCACCTTCAGCATCTCCGAGAAGTACTTTAGGCCTTCGGGTGTTATCTTGCGGAACTGTGCCTTGCCGTCCGCTGCAAAAGCAAAGTGGCGGCAGTCCTTACTAAGCTTAAACTCAAGTTCGAATATCACCTTGCCTCCGGCAATGAATTTAAACATGCCGTCCGAGCCGCATTTGTACTCGGGTGTTGCCTCGTCTGATATGTATTTAAGCAAGTTCCCGGCGATATTATCTTTATTGGTGAAAGTCACGAGCGGCTTTCCTTCGGCAATGCCCTGCCTGAGCATTTCGTGGAGCAAGGCAGTATTACCGACATACAACTCAATTTTCTCAGTATCCTTTGCTATTTCATCGAGTTGGCTTCTTGTTGGATCACCACATGAAAACATAATTATCGAAAATGCAATAATTATAATAAAATTAGTAGCTTTCATTGTTGCCCTTTATCAAAATTTGTTGTAAATCTTTTTATCGAAGACATAGAGTGATACTTGCTTTGCACCCTCGACGTTATACCTGAACTTCCTGGTTAGATTGCCTATTAAAAGTTCTACGTCTCTCTTGGTACGGTAATCATAAGTATTGAACTGCTTGGTTTTATAATCGATTATAGCCATCCGGAAATTGTCGTTGTCAAGGTAGGGCGATAGGGCATTCTCCTTGAGGCTGCGCTGGTAACGCTCGAAGATGCTTTTGAACAGACTGGTGTTTATCAGCTTCTTGCCTTCAATCCTGATTTCCCTGGTCAGGGTTTCGGTAACATAAGTGTTGTGTATATCGGTGCGGAAGTTCCTACGCTGCCCTGAATCGCTCGTTGCGCCAAGGAATAGAGCTTCGAAGTTTTTGAAATAGTCTTCCGTTACCTCGAGTACATCTCCCGTATCGGGATTTTTTCTCGTTTCTCCTATATCGAAGTTTATTGCAAAGATGTAATTTAGAATATCCCTGGCTATCTGGTCTTCGTTGTAATGGTATATCGATTCCTTTACTTCCTGCAGGATATTGTATTCATAGAGCCTTTCAAGCGATTCCATGAACTCCTCGGGAATTTCGGCCTTTTGTTTCTGTACCAGTTTGCCAATAAATTCGATAACCATATCCATTGTTATCATCTTCTTATCTTCGGAATACTGGGAAATCAGGTCATTGAATATTATCAGCGCCTGCCTGCCCGAAATACCCCTTTTCCCTTCGCGCTTCGAGGCAATCAGGATTTTCTTCCTGACTTTCCTGTCGAATCTCTTGACATCCTCTTCGTTCAGCCAGGAAGGAATTTTGCCTGTATAAATATCCATCTTCAACAGCAACAGGTCTTTATCAATGTATTTTTTATATCTTTCCGGGGCTTTAATCCATTCGGCCATTTCCGGTGCGCTTGGCTCCATCCTGGTCGAGATAATAATTTTCGCAAAATTGGTAAGCACATCGGGAAGGAACATCTGGTCAATTTTATCGCCGAATTTATTCCTGTATATCGATACTTCTGTGTTATAGTCGAGGATATACGGTATATCGACATTAATAATCCTGTCGTTGAAAGAAGGTATATCGTCGAAAACCTTTGTATCGCCCGGATTGGCAAGCCCAAGGAATAATGTTTTTATGTGTTCTTCGGCAAGGCCGACCTTGTGCACTCCATCGCTGATTAGGCTGTGAAAACTTCTCAACCTTTCAACGTTATATTCTTTAATATCCATTAATGCAAGTACACCGTTATTTGTCTTTGCAAGGTATGAGAACACAAAGTTCACGTCGTCATTTTTGAACAGCAGGCTGATAAGATGCTGGAGCATGGGGTTTTCAATAGGCCTGTTTATCATGGAATCCCCCGGATTGAAAACGCTGATTCCTTCGCCAAGCTGGCGGCTAAAGAAGTTCTTGCGGGCCATTATCATGCTGTAAACATCCATCGGGTCTCCGGTTTCGTCGAGCAGCGCCTTGAAAATGGAATAACTGATATTGCTGGGATTATCCTTGAGTACCCATTCGTACTGTTTCTCTGTGAACAGCTTTTCCTTGAATTTTTCATCGGAGATTAATTCATCGAGGAACTGCTGCCTGTAATGTTTTGGTATCATCAGAATGGGATGGTCGTGGGTTGGGCTCGAAAATTCAAGGTATTTCTCCGGATATGCATACCCGGGAGTTTTCGGCATGTAAGCCATTCCTTCGCCGTTCGAGAGGCGCATGGCAAACTCGGCGGCTTCGGGCTGCTTGCTTTCAAATTTGCGGAATCCGCCCAACTTTTTAATGTCCAGCCGCCAATATACTTTATAAGTGGTACCTTCTTCGGTTTTAGCATATTCTTCCAGCTTATAGAGCAGGTTATTCAAAAAAGTCGATTTACCGCTACCGGGAGGGCCTTCGAATAAAATAATATTGTTGACGCTTGCCCCCTTGTTGAAACTATCGGAAAGCTCCATAAGCCTGTTGGCAAACAACCTGTCGGCAAAGAATGGATTGTCGCAGCCTTCTACAAACAGTTTATCTGTATTATAATCCAGGAAACCGACAGAATCAGATGTGACATCATACTCATCCTTGCCGGGCGGAATATAATGATGAATCATGTCGTGGAACAACTGGAAAATATCCCTGAAAACACATTTCGGTTTAATCGAAGCAAGGTAAAGGAAGTCATTGAAGGGTATTGGCAACCTTCTTTCCTTATCCCGGATTGTATTTGCAATTTTAATTATGGATTCCAGCCTTTTAGCTTTATCCTGGATTTCCCCAAAATCCTCACTATTTTCCCGATTCTGTTCTTTATTATTCCCGTTTTTTTTCATAACACTTACTATCTAATTTTACAGGTTCTTTTTATTAATTTTTTTGTCCTTCATAGTATAAAGGACTTTCCTGTGTTCGTATTTCGGAGGCTCTCCCTCCTGGGTTTTCTTACGGTATATCTCAGTAGTTTCAAGCTGTACCTGCCCGCCCCACAAGAATTCGATCCCCATCATCGTGTCGGGTATATATGGCTTATAAAGCTGTTTCCCTTCAAAAATGTGAGTTAAATAAAGGTTTTCTTCATCGGATTTTATTTTGTCAACAACCAGATAAGGCGGATGGTATAGAGAATTAAGAAGCATCTTTTTATAGTCTTCTGCTTTTCTGCTCTTAATGTAATATTCTATTGTGCCTCGCTGCTGGTTCAGCCTCTGCCCAACGACAAAAAGATCGTTCCTGTCAACAAAATCCTGGTCAACAAATGTGTTAATCAGCATAAAATCGGAAAAATATTTCCTAAGGTTAAAAATTGCCTCTTTGCCCCTGCCGGCTCGTGAGTTGAAGTTTTCCCTGTCTTCTATATTCAGCATTCTCTGGAAATGTATGCTCATCTTACCGCGATCTGCTAAATCTTCAACATACTGAATCAGCCTTAATCCTATGGCATACGGGTTCAGGCCTATCCTGCTGACAGACGTTACGTAAGCATTTGTGCGGGCATACTCCACTTCGTGGGTTTTAATATATTCGTCACCCCTGAATAACTCATCGTGCCAATAACTTGCCCATCCTTCGTTAATTATCTTTGACCTTCCCTGGGGTGAAAAATAAAGCGCCGTATTCCTGACGATGTTCATTACAGCTTTCATCCATTGATTATCTTCTTTTTTCAGGAAAGCCGAGTTTTCGATAATGTATTCCATAACGTCGAGTTCCGGCTCTTTGTCAGATTTAATATATTTTTCGTACTTTACCTGAAATTCGGGATAACGCAGTTTGACATCGGAAAAGAAAGCCGACTCTCCTGTTACGGGATTAGCATTTATAAAATCATTATATCTTTCCACTTCTTTATAAACTGTATGCTCCGGTACATTATTCATTTCCTGCAGGAAAATATCGAAATAATAGGCTACTTTGTCCGGCGGCGATAACGACTCGGGGAAGTTCATCCGTGCCAGCCCCGAGAAGTACCCGATTATATTATCGATACTCCTGCTGAACTCTATCACATAATCTACCCATCTGCCGTGCTCGCTGCGGAGAGAAGCTATAAGCCTTTTATCGGCAAGCGCCCTGCCCGCAAAATCATCGTCCCAGGTTTGCTGGAACATAATATTATTCTGGAAAAAATCAATATGCCCCAACACATGGTAGAATATCATCGTATTAAGCCAATCGGGATTATTATCGTTGTAGAACGATATTGCAGGCCTGGTATTAATTACCGTTTCGTAAGGATTGGACGGATAAAGCTTGTATTTGCCTATTCCTTTCAGCACCTCAACATCGTGAACCCAATAATCGTAAAGAGTTGGTATCATGACCTTAGGCGATAGCTCCAGCAAGTCCTTGTTAGTAACGATATACTCGAGCGATTCATTATCGAAACTAAGGCCTGCGCTGCGAGCGCGGACCTTGCAGTTTTCCATTATTTTCTTAGCATTTTGGGCAATTAACTCCATAAATCATATTTTCAAATTATTAACAATTAACTTACTAATTTTTTTATGCCTTCGATTATCCTGCCTTCATTTGCGGAATTCGAATCGAAAGAATCGAGCCTTATTAACCCAGGTTTTTCGGAAAGCAGCTTAGAACTGTCGAAATACTGCTCTACTGTTGTAATAGCGCTCGACCAGCTATTCCTTGCAATAGTAATCCCAATCCTGTTTGTATAAGTAAGCATCTTCTTTATTGCATCGATTGCCTTTGTACCGTCCGAATCCCAGTCATCGCCGTCCGTACCGTGAAAGACATAAATGTTGTAATCGACCATCAGCCTTTCTTCTTCTATAATTTTATTCACGAGTTCATATGCAGGATAAACATTCGTGCCTCCTGCAACTGCTGAATTATGGTAAGTATAAAAGTCCGGTACAACTTTCGCCTCATTATCGTGCAGTATAAACCTGGTTTCAACATTGTTTTGGTACTGGTACATCAGCCAGCTGTAAATAAAAAGATGCTGGGCGGCAATAGCCTCAGTCGGCCCTCCCTGCATAGAGCCGGAATAATCCCTGACAAAAAATACCAGGGCCTGAGTCTCGAAGTCCTTTTCTTTGGAAAGTATCCTGTAAACATTATCCTGGGGATTAAGTATAAGGTCTTCGGTATTAATTCCTGATTCCGGATCGACATTGCCAAGCAGGATGTTTGTTTTAAGCACTTTGTATAGAGTAGCTTTTTTATCGAGAATCTGGCCAAAACCCCTATGCCTGTCTGTCAGGTCGTATGTATATTTGTTGAAAGCCCTTTTCTTACCTTTGTTTTTCAGGTTAGGTAGTTGGAATTTCTCAGTTAATACTTTACCTAAGTCAAAGGCTTCCTGGATTACGTCGTGTCCTGCCTGCTCGCCCTGGCCTGCTCCCTGGCCTTCGCCCTCGCCCTGCTGCGGCTGTGCCTGTTCTTCGCCAATCACCTCGCCTTCTTCACCCTCGCCTGTGCCCCCTGTGGAAGGTTCCTCCTCGTCTTCCGAAATACTGTCGTCATGGTAAAACTTTGGCTCTGTAGTTGTTGGCACAACTATGATCTGCTCTTTTTTTCCCTTATTTGGTTTAGAGATTTTACCAATTCTAATCCTGCGCGGGAATCCGTCTTCTTCGCGTTTTTTATCGCGATCGAGTAATTCGTCGATTGTTTGCAGAGAAACACTTTGCTCATGAGCACGTGGGGCCATTGCCTGCAGGAAATCCATGTCCCCGAAATCATATAAGCCGGAAAATTTGCTTCTGTAATCAGGCAAATCTTTAATATAATGCTTATAATCCAGGCTAAGTTCCCTTTGAATGGCGGCAAGGTGCTCAGGTGCAAGGCCTTTAGACTTCAACTTTTCAAATATTTCAAGATTTTTCTTTGTCATTTCGTTTTAGGGGATATCTTTTAAATCGTTATATTTAAATACCTTAATTTGCATCGTCCTGGGTGCAGAAATACTCTATAGTTTTCTCTGCACAAGTCTTGCAATATCCCAGCTTGTTTATCATTGTGTCTATCATCCTGTTGTAAAGTTTCTGGTTTTCTTCGTTTGTCCTGTTCGATAGAGCGCCTACAAGGCTTCCTGCCCCTGCAATATCCGATTTTAGCCTGACGTCGGTTACTGCTTTCACAAGTTCGTTGTTATCCATAAAATCATAATTCGGGTCCTGAATCATTTTTTGGCCGTAAATCTTGGAAATCGTGGTCCTATAGCTTTGTTTTTGTTCATTGCTCTTTAGGCCCATTCTTTCTTCCACACTGTTAATAAACTTCTCGTCGATTTTCAGGGGTACCAGTTTGCCTGTTTGTGGATCCTTATAAGTCCATATTTTATCCGGCCCGAGGTTTTTGGCATCGATACCTATAATCATATTAACGTAGTTGAGCACGTCTTTCTGAACGGCATCGGGCTGATCCATATAAGCATTAAAAATGGCTGCCATAATATTTTTCCTGTGCAGGCCCCGTGCTATTTTCATGTCGTTCTGGTATTTTGTCCTGTCATTAGGGTCCTGAACGTAATCTAAAATAACAGTATCGAGCGCCGTAAAGACATCCCCTGCATACATACATCTGCCTTCCTGGGTTTCGGAGCGTTCAAGCAGGATCTGTATTGCCCTGCCGAGGTTTCTGTGGCCCAGGCCTTTCTGGCCGAACCTCTTAGTAATATCAGGATCATTGTTTAGCTCATTAATCACTTCACGCAAAGTTTTAATACTTTTCTCGCCGGCCACTTCGCCTGCAGATAGTTTCATCATTTCGACAGGGGTAAGCTTGTCGTTGGGAGGCATTCTAGTAAGTATAACTGAAACCGAAGTTGCATAATTCAGGTTTGGGTCGGTATGCAGTTTTTCGTTCAGGAATGTTGTTTTTTCCCAGGTTCCGATAGCAAATTGAGTAAGTTCCTTTTGCAGCCTGTAGTTTGTGTTATGAGCCATATAAGTAAGCCTGCACCTGTCAACTATAGGAGCCTGTTCTTTCTCTTCGAGGAACCTGGCAAACTCGGCATTGTTGCTCGTTGCGATTATCAGAGTATCCAAGGGCCACTTAAATCCCTCGACGTCGATTGTCCTGTTTTGGATTACGCCAAGGTAAACCTGCACCAGGTCCTTTTTATTCTTGAAAATTTCATCTGCAAAATGGATACCGCCACCGGCTACGCGTGCCAGAGCCCCCCTGCGCAAGTCGAACCTGTATGGATTAGCAGTATCGGAAATATGAAGCAGCCTGGAAATCGATTCTTCGCCAATTAAATCTACGGCTGACGATGTTATTTTATCTTTTGCAGCATATTTACCTGTCAAAGTACCCATCGATTCATTAATAGGAACGGGAACAATCTGGATAAACTCCTTTACCTTTTCCAGGTCACCGCCACAGTAATTTTTTATTTCATTAATAATATAAGAAGTACATGCACCAAGCGGCCTGAAATTCTTGAATAAAGTTTCCACCTGTTTTTCTGTAGCGTTGTGTTTCAGAATATACTCCATATTCTCATCTTTCGAATCGAACAGGTTCATTGCCAGTACCATCGGGTCTTCGTAAGTCTGCGATTCGACAAACTTGATCTTGCCATACCCGCCCAGCTTGTCCAGGTTAGTCAGCCTGAAAGTGTATCTGCGGTTCTGAGGCATCGAGATAAAGTCCCTGTAAATTTTATTTAGGTAATCTACAAGGAATGTCTTTCCATTACCAGGCTCGCCAATCAGAACAAAAGCCATTTCGGCAGATGAACCACCTTCGGCGGCATCTTTGACAAAAGAAACGAAGCTGTTGATTTCGTCGTACATACCAATAATATGCTTTTTCCCGTCGCGGAACACCCTGAAGTCATAAGTGGGCCTTCCATTTACGTTTATTTTGTCGATTTTTTTCGGGTCTTCGAGAATCATTCTCGATACTGCCTGGAAAGCATTTTCAAATTTTCTTTCACCAGTTATTACTTTATAAACGTGATCGTCTAAGTCGCTTGAATAAACAGCGCCAGCCTGCCTGGCTTTGGACTCAGCCTTCGATGCCATAAACCCTCCGGTTAATTATCTTTATTTAACATATTTATTATTTCCATTAATCCTCAATATACTCCAAATCAGGAAATATAAATTATAATTTAACTAATTAAAACGAAGTTTCAAACAAAAGGTTGCCGGGAATGATTAAATAGTTACTAATTTCTTGTTGTACAGCATATACAAATTATGTGGAT
>DAINRZ010000087.1:0-10193 GCA_036741575.1 Kapaibacterium sp. (SeqCode) | reverse complement strand
TGAAGCATCGACTAAGTAAATAGTCGGATCTTTCGGCAGCTTCTTTTTATTGAAAACAGTATCGAAATGCTCTCTTTGGTTGCCCGAAAACAGGAAATTATGGTGGGCAAGCTGTGGATATTGAATATCGAGGCCGATATCGAGCACAAGGCCGGAGCAGGCAGGCTCGTATTTTTCGAGTTTGCGCAGAAATCCGGCTTCTTCTCCCATAAGTTCACTGTAAGCCGGAATACCTTCCATATTCGAGACGACAACGTCGGCATTGAACTTCCGGCCATTGCACATAATCCCGTCCACTCTGCCGTTTGCTTTAGTAATACCTGTCACTTCGGAGTTGAAGTTTAATTTGATTCCAAGCTCGTCCATATACTTTTGAAATCCGCGGGCAATATTATACATTCCACCCGGCACATACCAAAGCCCGTACCTGAACTGTATAGTCGGCATCAGGTTCATGAATCCCGGTGCATTATAAGCGGAAGATCCGACATATTTGATGAAATAATCCATTATATCGGCAAGGTATGGATTTTTTATGTGTTTGGCTACGCTTGTATGCATCCTGTTCCAAAAATCGATTTTAAAAACTGCAGAGGGCTTGTAGAACTTAATAAAATCCATAGTTTTATCGAGCCCGTTTTCCAGATATCCGTCAGCCAATATATCATACTGGCGCTCGGAATAATCGAGGAAACTGCGGAACTGCCCGTAAAGCCCGGGCGAGATTTTTCCGAGTTCCTTTTTCATTATTTCCATATCGGGATGAAGGTCGATTACCGTGCCGTCTTCAAAGATATTACGCCAATGCGGCAAAACATGGGTAATTTCGATGTAGTCTTCCATTTTCCGGCCCGAAGCTTCGAACAGCCTGCGGAAATACTGAGGCAGGGTAAGTATCGAAGGCCCGAGGTCGAATGTATAGCCTTGTTCGGTAATAGTATTGAGTTTGCCTCCGATTTTTTCGTTTTTTTCGAATATTTCCACATCGAAACCATATACTTTCAGCATTATAGCAGCAGAAATCCCCCCGAGGCCGGCTCCTATTATTATTGCTTTCTTACTATGGGTTTCCGGTATTCCAGTATTCATTATTGATTCTCCAATGATTTTTTAAATATTCAAATTCATGTTAATAAAAATATTTTAGAACCTTCTTCAGGGTTTTTAGGGGTGTTTTGTATGGGGGATACAGGTATTTCGAATCGAACAGAAAGCTCTTTTTCAGGACTGGCCTTGGAAAAGTAAAAGCTTCGAAGCTGGCCCTGCCGTGATATGCACCCATACCGCTGGGGCCGATACCGCCAAACGGCAGGTTACCGGAAAGTATAATATGTATCGTGCCATTGATACATACCGACCCTGACCTGGTTTTACGGGTAATATAATCCTGTTTGGATTTATCGCGGGAAAAAAAATAAATGCAGAGCGGCGCAGGCAACTCACTTAGCCTGCGGGCCGCATCATCGAGGCTTTCATATGCAATAACAGGTAGTATCGGGCCGAATATTTCTTCCTGCATTATAGGATGATTGAAATCTGTTCCCCTAATTATTGTTGGGGGGATATACAATTTCTCGCGGTTGGCCTGCCCGCCTGCAATAATTTCACCCCAGTCAAGCAAATTGATCAACCTTTCGAAATGCTTTTCATTGATTATCCCCGATGTTGCTCCTTCGGTATGGCTATTGCCGTAAAACTCTGCCAAAACTTCGGCTGACTTATTGAGGAAATCTTTTTCAATCCTATTGTGAACGAGAGCAAAGTCCGGGGCAACACAAGTCTGGCCGGAATTAAAGAACTTACCCCAAATTATTCTTCGCACGGCAGTATCCAAATCGATGTCTGTATCCACGACAGCCGGATTCTTGCCGCCGAGTTCCATAGTGAGCGGTATAAGGCCTTCTGCTGCAAGCTTCATAATCTCCCTGCCGGTATTGGTGCTGCCGGTAAAGAAAACATAATCCACTTTCAGGCTGAGGATTTCCCTGACAGCCGAAGCATCTCCTTCGACGGCAATAAAATACTCCTGAGGGAAATTATCGTTGACCAATTTAGATATTAAAAGTGAGGTATTTTTTGCAATTTCCGATGGCTTGGCTATTATACAATTGCCGGCAGCCATTGCGCCGGCAATAGGAGTAAACAGCAGCCCAAAGGGGTAGTTCCACGGGCCGATAATCACCGCAGTGCCGTATGGCTCGCGAATCACCCGACTGCTGCCGGGCATATTAATCAAAGGAGTTTTGTACCGCCGGGCCTTTACAAGTTTCCTTAAATTTCCGATAAAATACTTTATTTCATTTTGAACATAGAAAATCTCGCTTGTGTATGTTTCGGTTTCACTTTTGCCGAGGTCGGCTGCAGCAGCTCCAATAATATCGTTTTCAAATTTTTCTGTTAACATCGACAGCTTTTTCAGGTTTTCGAGCCTGAATCCAACATCTTTTGAGCGGCCTGAGCCGAAAAATTCGTGCTGCAGGCTTACTATACGCTCAATATTCGGTGGCTGCTCAATACCCAAGATCTAGTTAACCATATTAATTTTTACGACAATCTGCGGGCTTTTCAGCGTAAACACAGCATCTTCGAAATCGGGAGGGCCAAAACTGCCTTTTGCGTCGTTTGATGCACCAAGGCCTTCTTTGGGCAAACCAATCCAGTTTGTATTCACCTCGCCGTCATTGTTTTCGTCGTGGTGGACGCTAATGGCATAATCACCGTAATTAATACCGTTCAGGAAGAATGTTGCTTTTCCGTTCCTGATGTCCTGAATAAGCCTTATTTGGGCATATTTATGCCCGGATGGGAAATACTTCTTCTGCCTGGTATTGAAAAGCAACAGCCGTGCTTTGCCTTTGTCATTTTCGAATCCGGAGACTTCCACACGGATTGTCCCGGTTGTATTTTGGGTTTGGGCAATTGCCCCATAAACCAGAACTACAATCAGCAACCACATTTGTATTTTTACACTATTCATTTATACTAATCCCAGAAATAAGTTTAATTAAACCGTTAAAATAATTTCATATAGAAAATTAAAAAAATAAAACGAAATAAATTAAAAATTCTTTGTAAAAAACATAAAATCTGAATCAATAATTCAATTAAGTGTTACTTTTTTATATATAATGTTGTATATTTACATAACTATAAATCGATAGTGTGGGTAATCATGTGAAATTAATTATCGGTTTTTTATGAATAAGTCGTATTCAGTAAGAGTTTTACTAATTATGTTAGCAGCATATGCTGTTTGCAATGCCCAGCTGCGGGTAGTATCCCCCAACGGCGGCGAATTCTATCCCGCCGCCGGCAGCATGGAAATTATGTGGGAGGGAATAGGGCCTAATGAATTCGTAGAATTGGATTATAGTACCAATAACGGCAAATCGTGGGAATCGATTTCAGAAAAAGTAAAGGGATTGAAATATTTATGGGAAAAAATCCCTTTGCTTCCCTCCCATACATGCCTTGTCAGGGTAAGGCAACCGGACGCAAATCCTTCCGGTTATAAACTGGAACAGACTCTAAGGCATGAAATAGACGGGATACGGAGATTCTTGGGATTTAAATGGAGCCCATCTGGCGACAAAATAATTACAATAAATGATTACAATAATCTTGGTCATATTTGGGTATGGGATACGCATACGGGTAACAGAATCGCAGCATTAACAATGCCGGAAGATAGAATATACAGTATTGAATGGAGTCCAGATGAAAAGTATATCGGAACTGTCATAGATAAAGATGAACTAATAATTTGGGATACAGAAACCGGCAATGATATTAAAAGTTTTACTTATGGGAACTCAGGTTTTTCATGTGCATATTGGAACTCCGACGGAAGCAGAATTACTTATACAGACAACTTGTATGGAACATGTTTTAGATTTATCACATATAATACAGAAACCTGGAATACAGAAACCAATATCACTTTGAATTATAAGCGTGATTCAATCCATATTTTCTGTGGAAGGCAAAAAAATGGCCATAATTATGTGACTTATATTAATGACACAGTTTGTGTAATCAATACGGAGAATGGCAGTGTTGTTAAGCAATTAACAAACCACTACTCAGGTGAACATCCTTATTATTGGGATTTCTGGCAATACGGCTATGGCTCCGGTTATGGTTGGGGACAATTTGGTATCAATAGCAATTATGGCTTTTTAAGTCCCGATAACAATAAAATTTTACTTCCGGCGGATGAATCAACTTTAAACTTAATGGATTTTATTACCGGAAATATTTTGTTTTCAATAGGTTGTAAGAATTACGGATTCTTATATAACAATCATTATTTTGCAAACTGGAGTCCGGATTCAAGGAAAGTTATTACAGTGGATACTTTGCAAAACAATTCTATTAGGATGAATATCAGGGATACAGAAAACGGAAAAATACTTAATTCAATTAAAATGACAAATCGTTTTTTTCCTGAATGGAACCCCGATTCATATAGGATTGCATTATTTGGAGGAGATAAGTCGATTAAAATTATAAATTCGGAAAATAATAAAACCCTGCAGAATATAATAAGTCCTGATACTGTCTTATTTTACAATTGGAGCCCCGACGGAAAAAGAATAGCGGCATCATGCTTCGATTCTACAATCAGAATATGGGCTGTCACAGAGCCGTATTTACAGGAGGATGTTTCCGACAGCATTTGGTCGATAGTAAAACCAATGGCGGTTTCAAAGGATATCGATATGGGTATGGAACTAGTCGGTTACCAAAAAGATTCCGTTATACAAAATTTTATTGTTAATACAGGCATAGTTGAAAACACGATAAAAAGAATTTATTTCGAAGGACAGGATATATCTCTTTTCTCTGTTGATAATGGCAGTGGCCAGATTAATATTAGCCCCGGACAGTCAGTTCCTTTAGGTTTCCATTTCAAACCGGAATCGCCCGGTACGAAAAACGCAGAAATCATTATTGTAACACTATCCGATACTATTAAGCAAAGTATAACCGGCGAAGGTGTACAGCCCGAAATTGCTTTGCTTAATAATAACATCGATTTTGGTGAAGTTCGTGTGAGTAAAACTAAGGATTCACTTGTGACCATTTTGCAGAATAAATCGTTCAGGCAAGTGCAAATCGATTCAATGAAATTAGCCGGTGTAAATCCCGGTGAATTCGAAATCCCGAATAATATCCCGTTTTATATACAAAGCGGAGAACAAAAGGAAATCTTGCTTAGGTTTAGCCCGACTTCTGTCGGCAATCAAACCTGCAACCTCGAATGTTATTTCAACGGGCCTGGCTCACCTACAATGACCACTCTTCTGGGAACGGGTATTTTCAGGCCTGCCGAGATACAGGCAGGCAATATCACTTTTGAAACGCTGGTCTGCAACCAACAGGCTGGAAGTACCATTCAGATTGCTAACAAAGGTATGGAGGATTTGATTGTCAGCAATGCAGAAATCACTGGCGCTAACCAGAATGATTTTGAAATTGTTCCGACGTTCACTCAAATGACTGTACCACCCGGCGAAACAAAAAATATTAACATAATATTCAAACCCTCAGGAACAGGCGTCAGAAATGCTGATCTGATTCTTAAGAGCAATTCATATATTGATTCGGTACTAACAATACCGCTGACTGCTAATAAAGACAGCATTGCACTGGTTCCGTTTCTAAATAAAATTGATTTGGGCTATCTTTGTCCCGGCGAATACAAGGACACATCCCTGATTATCAGTAATTCAGGCACTGTTAAAACCGGGGGCTATGTTGAACCGACTGCCGGTTTGTCAATAGCTTATCCTGAATTTACTATCGACAAAGAGAATACTATATCATTACTTGTACAATTTGCCGGAAAATCTGACAACGGCATTTTCAATGAAACGATTACAATAACAGATTCCGTTTGCGGGTATTCAAGATTAGTGGAAGTAACCGGAGAAATTGCAGAACCGGCTATCGATATTGAAGCCGTTGGTTTTGTTGTACGAAAAGGTAAATCAGAGGAGAAGCAGATAAAGATATCCAACACAGGGAAAAGAGATTTAGTAATAAAAAATCCACTTGTTACTAATCCTCCTTTCGCACTAATCGGCAATCCTTTCCCGCTTTATATTCCGGCAGGCGAAAGCAGGGAAATTACAATAAGATTTTCACCAGCAGATACTCTGGAAGTAATTCAGGATATTACATTTGCGGCAGAACCATGCGGCATTGACAAAACGGTTGCAGCCACTGGCAAAGGCTTCGAAGTAAGAGCAAGGCTGAGAGCAGGCAATGCCGAAGGTTACGCCGGGGATAAAGTGGAAATACCGGTTTATCTCGAAGAACCACAAAACATATCATTGGCGGGTACAAACGAATTCAAAGCAGATTTACTGTTTAATCCCACAGTATTATCGCCGCTGGACAGGCAGATAACCATGATTGACAAAAACACAGGCTCGGTTTCATTAAAGAATTTACCTCTAAATGGAATTGCAGGCGAAGAAATTACGAGGGTGAAATTCACCGCAGCGCTGGGTAATTCCGAATACAGCCCTATTCTATTCTCGAACATAGAATCAGATGCAGGTGGAATCGATTTTGATACTGTCAGCGGGTGTTTCAGGCTGCTGGGCGTCTGCCGCGACGGCGGCGACAGGCTCATTAACAGCACAGGCGGCGAAATCCTTTCGATTTTGCCGAATCCTGCCAGTGAGATACTGGAAATAGAATTTGACTTACAGGAGTCGGGCTGGACGAGAATATATCTAAGCGATATAATAGGTAACGAAGTCAAATTAATATACGAAAGCAATGTAACTACTTACGGAAAACGAAAGCTGTCAGCAAACATAAATGATATGGCGGCAGGGGTATATTTCGTCATTTTGCAGACTCCAACGGGCAGGCAGGCGGCAGTAATTATAAAAAATTAAAATTAACAGGGTGATTTATGAAAAAAAATCTTCTGCTTCTCTTAGCTTTATTATCCTATACTGCCTGTATAGCCCAGCTGCGGGTAGTATCCCCCAACGGCGGCGAATTCTATCCTGCCGGCGGCAGCATGGAAATTATGTGGGACGGTGTCGAAGCCGATGATGAAATTACCATAGAATTCAGCAGCAACGGCGGGAAATCATGGGAAATCGTTGCTGAAGGAGTTAGCGGGCTGAAATACCTTTGGGAGGAATTACCAAAATTCCCATCCGATAAGTGCCTGATAAGGATCAGGCAACTCAATACCGGCCCGGCAGAGTACAAATTGCAGCATACTTTGAAGCACAAGGTTGTAAAGGGCAGGCGTTATTTAGGTATGAAGTGGAGCCCCGACGGCAATAAGATAATTTCTGTGAACGATTATGATTCACTTGGCCAAATCTGGGTGTGGAACACAAATACGGGAGAACGGATATCGGTAATAAACATTCCCGAAAACGAATTGTATTTCTATGAATGGAGCCCCGACGGAAAATTCCTTGCTACCATGACCGACGAGAGATTTTGCAGGATATGGGATACAGAAACGGGGAATCAAATTAAAGAAATAATTTTGCCGGATTTCTTCGACTGCAGCTATATGAAATGGAGCCCCGACGGCAGCAGGCTGGCTTTGCCCTATAAAAAGGACAATGGAAATATCATTATTTATAATACTCAGACCTGGGAACAGGAATATAAAATTGAATTGCTCCATGGTTCAGTATATCATGAATATTTCAGGTGGATGAACCAAAGTCAGAACTTAGTTCTTTATGGTTATGATTCAGTTTTTGTTATCGATGCTGCAAAAAAGGAAATGAAAAGTATTTTTAAACATTTTTACGGTGGATGGTACACTTATTGGAGCGACTATAGAAATTTCTATGGCTATTGCTGGATATCGTTCCATAATTTCTGGGATTACCTGAGCCCAGATGATAGTAAGATTTTCCTGCCCAAGGGCGACACGGTATTTCATGTTTATGAATTAAATACAGGAAAGCTACTATTTCCAATAGTATATACTAATTATTTCGAATACGGTAATTCTTACCAGAATTTTTTAATTAACTGGAGCCCCGACTCGAAGAAAATTGCCATAAGGGATACAAACAAATACGGTACTGTAAATATTATAGATTCGGAAAACGGCAAAGTGCTAAAAAAAATCAACAGCATTTATAATTTCTATCCCGAATGGAACCGCGATTCATACAGGATTGCCAGCTTGTGGCTGGATAAAGTGTCTTTAAAAATTATCGATACTGATTACGGCAAAACGCTTCACATGATAAAATCTCCCGATACAATAAATATTTACCGTTGGAGCCCCGATGGAGAGCGAATAGCTGCAGCCTGCTACGATTCGACAGTCAGGATATGGCATATAAGCAATCCTGTGAAACAGGAGGATATTTCCGACGCCAGCTGGTCTTTAGTCGTTCCCCGCGCTACTGCGGTGGATATAGATATGGGGATAGAAATAACCGGGTGCCGCAAGGATTCCGTAATAGCAGCATTTGTAACAAATTCCGGAATAGCATCGAATAAAGTTAAGCAGATTTATTTCGAAGGGGCCGACAGGGATATGTTCACTGCGAATGAAGATGATAACCTGCCTGTAATGGCTCCCGGCGAATCAATTCCTGTTGATTTCCATTTTTCTCCTGCCTCGCCGGGAATAAAAACCGCCGATATAGTAATTATAACATATGCAGATACACTAAGGCAAAAAATCCGGGGTGAGGGTATTTTACCCGATATTGAACTGCTAAGCAATATTGTCGATTTCGGCGAAGTAATGGTAAATAAATCGAAGGATTCGCTCGTATTACTGGTGCACAATAAATCTCCGCGCCGTGCGCAAATCGATTCCATTATATTAACAGGCAATAATCCGGACAGGTTCAAAATAATTGAAAATGTTCCATTTTTTATCGGCAGCGGCGAAAAGAAAGAAGTCTTAATCAGGTTTTCTCCAAATGCAATAGGTAAATTCTCTGCAGAAGCAGAGTGCTATTATGCAAGCCCGCTGGCGCCTGCTGTTCTTCAGCTTTTGGGCACAGGGGTATTCAGGCCGGCTGAAATATTTGCTGCCGACGTCGATTTCGGGGCATTAGTATGTAAACAACAGTCTGAAAGCCAATTAGAAGTCCGCAACAATGGCATGGAAGACTTAATAATATCCGAAGCAACTATCAGTGGTGCAAACAAGCCGGATTTCGAATTTTATCCTCCATTCACCCAAATTACTATTCCCCCGGATCAGTCCCGATTTATATATATTATCTTTAAACCTGCCGATTCGGGTAACAAAAATGCAGAACTTATCCTTAAAAGCAATTCGCATATCAATCCTTTGCTTATAATCAAGTTAGACGGGTTGAAAGACAGCATTGATTTGCGGCCTGTCAACTCAGTCGTTGATCTGGGCTTTTTATGCCCGGGCGAAACCAAAGATACAACTACTGCCATATTTAATAATGGAACGCTCGGATCTGGCGCTTATGCTGTACCTACCTCCGGATTGTCACTCAATGTCAGCGAATTTGTAGTAGAGAAATCCGGCTCTTTTGTATTACCATTCAGGTTTAATGATAAAATCGAAGAAGGAAAATTCTCCGAAAACATTGCTATCACCGATTCCATATGCGGATACGTGCGTAATGTTGAGGTCAGGGGAGAAGTTTCTATACCCAGGATTGAAGTCGGGGGAAACAAATTCTTTACTAAGAAGGGATTGTACGAAGAAAAAGCTTTGAGGATAAAGAATACAGGGCCGGTTAGATTGATTATCACGAGTCCGCCTGTATTGAATCCACCACTGGAACTTGCCGTTAACAATTTCCCAATTACTGTTCCCGCTGGTGAAAGCAGGGATATAATAATAGGATTCAATCCGGCTGATACTTTGGAAACCATTCAGGACATTACTCTGCTGATTGAACCATGCTTTGTTACCGAAAGTATTACTCTTACCGGAAAAGGCTACGTAGCAAAGGCTAAACTTCGCGCCGGCATTGCCGAGGCTTTTGCAGGAGAAAGCGTGGAAATACCAATATATCTCGAGGAAACACAGAACATATCACTTGCAGGGGCAAATTCTCTGAATACAGATATTATTTACAATTCCACTATCCTTTCGCCGCAGGGCATCCCATTTCAAAATATTGACAATATTACAGGCTCGGTTTCATTAAAGAATTTACCTCTAAATGGAATTGCAGGCGAAGAAA